>JAXHTV010000010.1 GCA_034189865.1 Pseudomonadota bacterium
TTCCGGTCCCCGAGCTGTGTCGCGAGCACGGCATGAGCGGTGCGACGTTCTACCAGTGGCGGGCCAAGTACGGCGGGATGGATGCGTCCATGATGGCTCAACCAGTACCTGTTTGAATCCATTGGGCACGTACAGGAATTTGCTACGCGATGGCTGCGGACGTATAACAACGAGCGGCCAAACACGGCCGTCGGAGGCATTACCCCAAAACAAAATTTGGCCATGGTGGCCTGACTCTACTTGTGGGTGCCGCTAAAAATGGGGGGATTACCTTAGCGGGGGAGCTCACGAGATGAAAAAAGGTCTTCACAAGGGTAAAGATACGGTTTCGCGCGTTGGTCCGGGCCGCTTGCGAATAACCGAGGCGGACATCAAGCAGCGCTGGACGCAACGCTCGGAGATTCGCCGGATCCTGGCTGGCCCGATCGTGCCGGCGCGACAGCAGGTGGCTATGCACTCTGGCATGCGTGGCCCGAATCCCCCCTCGATAGGAGACCACGGGGAGGAACCCGCTCTTTCAGAACACATGCAACAGCTGTTTTCACTACGCGACTCGCTGAGGCAGCCGTCCGAAAGTGACACCACGCGGTCTGTTCACCAAACATACACCGACCGGGAGGGACCACCAATGGAAGGTGTCGGTGGAAAGCAAACGGGTGAATGCACAGATACGAGGGCCGATACGTCGCCGGGCCACCCGGACGTGGAGTGGGATATGAACGTGAACAAGTTTTCGTCGGGCGCTCTCTATGGCGGCGGATCCAGCACATATCATGGCGGAATCTCAGAGGGGATCATGAAGAAACCGCCATTGGTAACGGTTAAGTATGATGCAGAGCGAAAGACGTGGATTGTCGACTCGATTAAGGCATTTGCGCAGATCGACGTGGCTGAGCCGGTCGAGGAGGCCTATCCGAAATTCGCAGAGGCCGATGAACGGCGAAACAACGTCGTTGACAACCAAGCGCTGGGTGTCCGCAAGCCGCCGGACCCGAGCGGAAAGGGCCACTGGGAACACGTCGCCAAGCACCTGCTCAAGTACGGAAACACGAATCCACAGGACATGCTGTGGTGGGTGGAGGGGAGCACGTTCTATCATGAGTGCATGCATTATCAGTCGTACAAGACATGGTTCGAGCAACAGTGGCCGGTGTTCGAGGCAGAGCTAAACGCGCACCTACAGAGCCTGACCGAAGCGGGGCCGTTGGGTCCAGGCGACACGGAGAAGGCGAGAAGCTATGCGCAGTTCCTTTTGATCTTGATCATCAGGCGGGCGATGTCGCGAATGGCAGGCGGGGTGTCTTCCGAGGAAGAGGTCTATGCTGAAACCAAGGAAAAGTACTGGGAGAAGGCCTCCAAGCGAATCAAGGAACACTTTTCAGGAAAGAAAGGGGCAGGCACCAAGACACCATAATAGCGGACTGGGCTCATGATGATGATCGAATGGAGCGACCCCTGCCAAGACCCTTAAGATGCTCAAGTTCTTGGCCGAGCTGATTTGTGTGATGGATCCTGTTGTCATAATTGAGCCAAGTGGAGGCCCGGCCAGGATGCACCTCCTATCGTCTATATCGACAAAGACCTATTTTGGTGACAAATCCTGGAGAGAAACACCTATAAGGTGCTGCTCGGAAACCTCTGAAGAACTCGCTGAAGCAGCGTCTGCGGATAATAGGGGCAGGTTGGCAGAATGGTCAGTCAGCGCTTGTTATTGGTGCACAAGGCCAGCGCATTTGCGGCAATAAGGTGCATCACTAAGCAGGGGGCTGGCATGGCCGCTTGGCCATTTTGCGGAGATAAGGGTGCTGCCAAGGCCTGTTTCTTGGGGTGCTTCGGTTTTGAATGCCATGTGGCATGGCCCTTGCCTTCCTTGTGTTGCGGAGGAAGCCGGTGACGGAAACGTCGTCGCATACTCGACAATCGAAACAACAATAGTCAGCTAGGGTTCCGGCCGGAGCGATACCGGCGTCTGGTCCGAGAGCTGACGACCTTCTCCAGAAGGTTACACGGCGGGATAAAAGCCCGGGAGGTTTGTTCGGCGTTCAATGCGCCGGTCTCCTCCATGCACCCGTTAGCCATCGGAGAATCCTGTGAAACGCTTAAGCCTGTTATCTTTTTTCGCTGCCTTTCTGGCGCTTACGTTGTTTGCGGCGACGCCATCCTTTGCCGGGGAGAAAAATAAATTCAGCGTCTGCTGGTCAATTTATGTTGGCTGGATGCCTTGGGACTACGGCGCCCAGTCCGGCATCGTTAAAAAATGGGCCGACAAATACGGCATCGAAATCGAAGTGGTGCAGATTAACGACTACATCGAATCCATAAACCAGTATACGGCTGGCAAATACGATGGCTGCACCATGACCAACATGGATGCCCTGACCATTCCCGCAGCCGGCGGCGTGGATTCTACGGCGTTGATCGTCGGTGATTTTTCCAATGGTAATGACGGCCTGGTGCTCAAGGGTAAAACGGGGCTGGCTGATGTCAAAGGCCAAAACGTCAATCTCGTGGAGCTGTCAGTGTCCCATTACCTGCTGGCGCGGGGGCTGGAGTCGGTCGGTCTGTCCGAGAAGGATGTGACCGTGGTAAACACCTCGGATGCCGATATGGTGTCGGCCTATACCACCGATGACGTGACGGCGGTCGTAACCTGGAATCCCTTGCTTTCCGAGATCGTCGCCATGCCTTCGAGCCAAAAGGTGTTTGATTCCTCGAATATCCCCGGTGAAATTATTGACCTGATGGTGGTGAATACCGATACCCTCAAAGCCAATCCCAAATTCGGCAAGGCGCTGGTGGGCGCCTGGTACGAAATCATGGCGGTCATGAGTGCCGACACTGAGAAGGGCAAGGCGGCGCGCACAGCCATGGGTCAGGCTTCCGGCACTGATCTGGCGGGATACGACGCCCAACTCGCGTCCACCCGGATGTTCTATCAAGCCGCCCAGGCGGTGGATTTCGTTGCCAGTACCGATCTGAAAACGACCATGGGCTATGTCGCCGATTTCTCCTTTGATCATGGCCTGCTTGGCGAAGGGGCTGCCGATGCCGGGTTTGTGGGTATCGAGACGCCCGCGGGTATTCTGGGCGACAGCGGTAACGTTAAATTACGTTTCACGCCTGAATATATGTCCATGGCGGCGGAAGGTAAGCTTTAGCCGAGGGTGATTGATTCAGGATTGTGGAAGCCCTGATTAGTCAGCACTACCGTGGGTTTGCCTGGATCGCGCGAATATGACCAAGCTCATTAACCGTCACCCCGGCCGGATACTGCGCGTCTTATTGGGCGCGCTTCCTTTTGTACTGCTTATCGGTCTGTATATGTGGGGCTCGGAGCAGCGCTTGCAGGCCAACCCCAACGACAAGCTGCTGCCAGCGCCCGCAACCATTGTCAGCACCGTGGAGCGTCTGGCTTTCGAGCCGAGCAAACGCAGTGGCGATTACCTGCTGTGGGCCGATACCGCCGCCAGTTTGAAGCGTTTGGCCGTGGGGGTTGCGGTGGGCGCGCTGATTGGCTTGCTGTTTGGCGTCGTCAATGGCGCCCTGCCGCTGGCCCATGCCAATTTTTCGCCCATTGTCACGGCGGTTTCGTTGATTCCGCCGATGGCGATTTTGCCGGTGCTGTTTATTATTTTCGGTCTTGGTGAGCTGTCCAAAGTGGTGCTGATCGTGATCGGGATTACGCCGGTGCTGATTCGCGATCTGCAGCAACGGGTGTTGGAAATTCCTCGCGAACAATTAATAAAAGCGCAAACACTGGGCGCCAACAGCTGGCAGATCATCGTTCGCGTTGTCCTGCCGCAAACCATGCCGCGCCTGCTGGATAGTGTGCGTTTGGCGCTGGGGCCGGCCTGGTTGTTTCTCATTGCCGCCGAAGCCATTGCCGCCACCGAAGGTCTGGGCTATCGCATATTTCTGGTGCGGCGCTATCTGGCGATGGACACCATTTTGCCCTATGTGGTGTGGATTGCCCTGTTGGCGTTTGTGCTGGACTGGCTGCTGCGCCGGGTCAGTCGGCGTTTGTGGCCCTGGTACCACAGCCAGACCGGGCAACGGGCGGCGGCTGCGACATGAGTCTGATCGAACTGCGTCAGGTGTGGAAGCGCTATGGCGATCAAGTGGTGTTGGAAAGGCTGAATGCCCGGGTGGAAGCGGGGGAGTTCATTACCCTCGTGGGGGCTTCCGGCTGCGGCAAAACCACCTTTCTTAACATGTTGCTGGGAACCGAAGCGCCATCGCGTGGCGAGCTGTTGCTCGATGGCCAGCCCCTGCCGGCGGAACCGGACAGTCAGCGGGGCATTGTCTTTCAGCGTTATTCGGTGTTTCCCCACCTGACCGCCCTGCAAAACGTAGTGGTGGCCCGCGAGTTTCAGTTAAGCCCTTTTCTGGCACGCCTGTGGGGTCGGCGGCGCCAGCAACTCGAAGGGGAAGCCCGCGAGCTACTGGACGCGGTGGGCCTGGCGCCGGCGGCGGAAAAATATCCCCACGAGCTGTCCGGCGGTATGCAGCAACGCCTGGCCCTGGCTCAGTCGCTGATCAACAAGCCACGCATTCTGTTGCTGGATGAGCCCTTCGGCGCGCTGGATCCCGGTATTCGGGCCGACATGCATCAACTGGTCTTATCGCTGTGGCGCCAGCATCAGCTCACCATCTTTATGGTCACCCACGATCTGAAAGAAGGGTTTTACCTGGGCACCCGGCTCTGGGTGTTCGACAAGGTGCGGCAGGATCCCCACGCGCCGCAAGCCTATGGCGCGCGAATCACCTACGACCTGCCAGCCGGGCGAAAGCCGGATGCACTACCACCCGTCGATGTGGCCGGTGAGGACAAACCAGATGGGGGCGCGGCGATGGATCAGCAGATAGGGCGTTGAGCGTCGAGCGGAGAATGAGAAACTCATGAGTCAAAGCCTTTACGAATACACCTTAGCGCCGGCCACCCACTGGTCGTTTCGCCTGCGTCGGGGTCTGCAGTTGACGCTGACCGACCTTGAAGGCGGCGCGAACGTGGGGATGCTGTTTTATAACCCGGAAAATCTGCTGGAGCGCTACAACGCGCCCGACACCCTCAAGTGCCAGCACACGTTTAAATTAACCGCAGGGCATTGTCTGTATTCGGATATGGGGCGCATCTTTTGCTCGATCGTCGAAGACAGTCTTGGCTGGCACGAAACCGTCTGCGGCAACAGCTCCGACGAGCAGGTTACCCGCCAGTGGGGGGCGCGGGATTACCAGGCCGATCGCAACGACTGGCGGCAGAATGGTCAGGATGCGTTTTTGGTGGAGCTGGCCAAATACGGACTGGGGGAGCGGGACATGGCGGCGAATCTTAACCTGTTCAGCCGCGTCGTCACCGATGCGGCCGGTCACCTGTCCCTGGACTCGGCCGCTGCAGCCGGTGCGCGGCTGACCTTGCGATTCGAAATGGACACCCTGGTGATCATGCACAGCTGTCCACACCCCTTGAACGCGGCGGGTGCCTATCCACGCAAGCCTGTCCACTGTGAAATTTCCGAGGCGCCGCCGGTACTGCCCGATGACCTCTGTTTGAATCACTGTGAGGAAAACAAAAGGGGCTTTGAAAATAATCGCCTGTATCACCTGGGGCTCGGGTAGCAACCCTGCGGGTGAATGAAACGGGCTGTGATAGGGATGAGCTGATGATTAAAGAAAGTCATTTATCGGCGGCCGATGCCGCGCTGAGTGTGAAGGTTCGGGCCGGCGACTACTGGTTTCAGCCGATTGCTGCCGGTGACACCCTGCGCATTGTGGACTGTGAGGGCAACCAGGCCGCTGACACCCTGTTTTACAGCGCGGCCGATCCGGCCGAGCGCTACAGTGCGGTGGATACCATTCGCGAACAGGGCAACATTTACCTGTCAGCCGGTTCCCGCCTGATGTCGACACGAGGCAATGTGCTGCTGGAAATCAGCGCCGACACCTGCGGTCGTCACGATACTCTGGGTGGCGCCTGTGCCAGCGAGAGCAACACGGTGCGTTATGCGCTGGACAAACGCGGCATGCATGCCTGTCGCGACAGCTGGATGCTGGCCGTGTCTGAGCATCCGGAATACGGCATCGGCAAGCGCGACATCACCCACAACATCAACTTTTTTATGAACGTGCCGGTCACCGAGGCCGGTGGGCTGACCTTCGAAGATGGGATTTCAGCGCCGGGAAAGTATGTCGAATTGGTCGCGAAAATGGACGTGCTGGTGCTGATCTCCAATTGCCCGCAGTTGAACAACCCCTGTAATGGTTATAACCCCACCCCGATCGAGGTCTTGGTGTGGCATTGACGATTCACCGGTGACGATTCGCTTGGGGCCCAATAAACAAGCGTCCGGGACGGCCCGGCACGTGTAGTTGATCCGCGGGACGACCCGCTACAGGACGACTGATGTTTCGCAAGGTGCTGATTGCCAATCGCGGCGCCATCGCGGTGAGAATCTGCCGCACGCTTAAATCCCTGGGTATTACTTCAGTGGCGGTCTACGCCCATGCGGACCGCCATTCCATGCACCGGCGGCTCGCCGACGAAGCCTGGTCGCTGGGGGCTGGAAATGCCACCGAAACGTACCTGAATCAGCAAAAGCTCTTCGAAATTGCCGAAAAAAGCGGCGCCGAGGCGATTCATCCCGGCTACGGTTTTCTCAGTGAGAACGCGGATTTTGTGCGCGCCTGTGAACGCAGGGGCCTGACTTTCATCGGCCCCGAGGCTGAACAGATCGAAGCCTTCGGCATGAAGCACACGGCTCGGCGTTTGGCCGAGGAGAATCGCGTGCCTTTGTTGCCGGGCACCGGCCTGCTGGCCGACGCGGCACAGGCGCTGCGCGAAGCAGAGCAGATTGGCTACCCGGTCATACTCAAGAGCACGGCGGGTGGTGGCGGCATCGGCATGCAGGTGTGTGCCGATGCCAAGACGCTGGCCGAGGCCTTTGATCGGGTCAAGCGCCTGGGCGCCAATAATTTTGCCCACGATGGGGTGTACCTGGAGAAGTACATCGTCCACGCCCGGCACGTCGAGGTGCAAGTATTTGGCGATGGGCGCGGCGGTGTGCGCAGCTTCGGCGAGCGGGATTGCTCGGCACAACGGCGTCATCAAAAAGTGCTTGAGGAGACCCCGGCGCCTGGTTTGCGTGAACCGGTTAGAGCTGAGCTACATCGCACGGCCGAGCGCCTGATGGCGGCGGTGGGCTATCGCGGCGCCGGCACCGTGGAGTTCATCTATGACGCCGACAGCGAAGGGTTCTGGTTCCTCGAAGTCAACACCCGGCTGCAGGTGGAGCATGGCGTCACCGAGCAGGTTTACGGCATCGATCTGGTGGCGTGGATGGTCGAGCTGGCCGCCGGCCGTATCACCCGTGTCGACGACCTGCCTCGACCCCAGCCCCGGGGCTGTTCCATTCAGGCGCGTATTTACGCGGAAGACCCCAATAAGGACTTTCAGCCCAGCGCCGGCCTGCTGACCCATGTCAGCTTTCCCGAACCGCTGAATCCGGTAGGCGATGACGGCCCCGGCGCGTTGCGGGTGGACCACTGGATCAGTGCCGGTCAGGAGGTTTCGCCCCTGTACGATCCGATGCTGGCCATGGTCATCGCCCACGCGGGCGACCGCGCCGGTGCGTTGCGGGCGCTGGACCAGGCCCTGGAAAGTACCGCAATCGAAGGGGTTGAAACCAACAAAGCGTATCTGCGCGGCATCCTGGCCAGTGAGGCTTTTCGCCAGGGGGGCATCGGCACCGCCTTTCTGAACCGCTTTTCGGTTTCGGTGGCCACCATTGACGTGTTGGTCGCGGGCACCCAAACCAGCGTCCAGGATTTTCCCGGACGACAGGGCTATTGGCATGTCGGTGTGCCGCCCTCCGGCGCTTTCGACGGCCGCGCTTTTCGCCTCGCCAACCGCTTGTTGGACAACGATGAAGACGCCGCGGGCCTGGAGCTGACCTTGCAGGGGCCCAGCTTACGTTTCAACGTGGCCTCCGCCATTGTGCTCAGCGGCGCGCCGATGCCCGCGACACTCGACGGAGAGGATTGCCCGGCCAACACTGTGGTCGCCGTGCGCGCCGGGCAGGTGCTGGAGATTGGCAAGGCGCAGGCTGGCGCGCGCGCCTACCTGGCCATTGCCGGTGGCATCGCCTGTCAACCTTATCTGGGTTCTCGATCCACCTTTACCTTAGGTCGTTTCGGCGGGCACGGCGGGCGTGCCTTGCGGGTGGGCGATGTGTTGCATCTCAATACCAGTGCCGAAACTGCCGGCGCGCCAGGCCCTATCGGCGCGCGTCTGCCGGAAGCGCTGATCTCCAGCTTCAACCAGCAGTGGCAATTGCATGTTGTCCCTGGCCCGCACGCTGCGCCCGATTTTTTCACCGAAGCGGATATCCGCACATTTTTCGAGGCCGAGTGGCGGGTGCACTTTAACTCCAGCCGCACGGGCATCCGCCTGATTGGGCCGAAACCCCAGTGGGCGAGAAGTGATGGCGGCGAAGCCGGTATGCATCCCTCGAATATCCATGACAACGCCTATGCGCCGGGATCGGTGGATTACACCGGGGATATGCCCGTTATTCTCGGGCCGGATGGCCCCTCGCTGGGTGGCTTTGTGTGTCCGGCGACGGTGATCTCCGCCGATCTGTGGAAGCTGGGCCAGCTCAAAGCCGGCGACACGCTGCGATTTGTCCCGGTCAGCATCGCCGAGGCGGTGCGCCTGTCCCAGGCGATGGAAGACGAAATCAACACCTTGACCCCGAGGCAATCAAGGCCGGAAACCTTGCCCATTGACCGGGTCGTCACCACCACGCCGGTATTGCAGCAGCTCGACCCGGTCGACAACACCCAAAGCCAGGCGCCGGCGGTGGTCTATCGGCCCACCGGCGATCGCTATGTGTTAGTGGAATATGGGCCACTGGTGCTGGATATCCGCCTGCGTTTTCGGGTCCACGCCCTGATGCTATGGCTGGAGCAGCGAGCAATTGCCGGCGTGCTGGAGCTGACGCCGGGCGTTCGTTCGCTGCAAGTCCGCTACGACCCGCTGCGTGTGTCCCTGGAAAAATTGCTCTCGATACTGCGCGATGCCGAACAGGACCTGGGCGATGTGGATGCACTGACCATTCCTTCGCGCACGGTCCACCTGCCATTGAGCTGGAATGATCCGGTGTGTCAGCAAGCGGTTGAACGCTATACCCATTCGGTGCGCGGGGATGCGCCCTGGTGCCCGGATAACATTGAATTCATTCGCCGTATCAACGGCTTGGAAAGCGTCGATGCGGTCAAACGCATGGTATTCGACGCCACCTATGTGGTGATGGGCCTGGGCGATGTTTACCTCGGTGCCCCGGTGGCGACACCACTCGACCCGCGCCACCGTTTGGTCACCACCAAATACAACCCGGCGCGCACCTGGACGGCGGAAAACTCCGTGGGTATCGGGGGTTCCTATCTCTGTGTCTACGGCATGGAGGGACCGGGGGGCTATCAGTTAATCGGGCGCACCTTGCAGATGTGGAACCGTTTTCAAAGCACCGCTGCGTTTGAGCGGCCCTGGTTGCTGCGGTTTTTTGATCGCATTCGGTTTTATGAAGTCGGTGAGGAAGAACTCGCGCAAATCCGGGAAGAGTTCCCCATCGGGGCCTATCCGCTGCGCATTGAGGAGGACTCTTTTTGTCTGGGGGATTATCAGGCTTTTCTTGAGCAAAACAGTGCGGGGATTGCCGCATTTACCGAGCAGCGGCAGCACGCCTTCAACGCAGAGCTGGCCCGCTGGATTGCCAACGGCCAATTGAACTTTGATTCCGCCCAGGCGCCGACGGAAGCCCCCGAGGAGCAAGCCGAGTTGCCGCCGGGGGCAACCGCCGTGGATAGTCCTGTGGCCGGAAATATCTGGCGACTTAAGGTGGCCCCGGGGGATCGGGTAAGCCGGGGGCAGGCGCTGGCGGTGCTTGAATCCATGAAAACGGAAATCGAATTAAGCGCACCGGCGGACGGGACCGTGCTGCGGATTCTGCGCAGCGAAGGGCAGGCCGTTGAGGCCGGCCAGTTGTTGATGATTCTGGAGTAAGCGCTGGCAAAGCTTATCGGGCGCGTTATTTGTAGCCGTGCCAGCGAGTGTGAATTAAAAACTGGAGGCGCTTAATGTCTTTCACCATTTCATCAATCGGCGCGCTGTTGCGCGCCTACCGCAGCGGCGAAGTTCGCCCCAGGGATGTTCTGGCGCCCGCACTAAAAAGACTTCAGGCAGATCAGCATCGGGCCTGGATACAGCTCATCGACGAAGCGGCCCTTGATGGATATTTGCAGTTGCTGGAACAAAAAAATGCCGATGATCTGCCGCTATACGGTGTGCCCTTCGCGATCAAGGACAATATCGATCTGGCCGGCGTGCCGACCACCGCAGCGTGCCCGGCCTTTGCCTATACACCCGAGGCATCCGCTCCGGTGGTTCAGGCGCTGATCGATGCCGGCGCGGTGCCGCTGGGCAAAACCAACCTGGATCAATTCGCCACCGGGCTGGTGGGCACCCGTTCACCCTACGGGGCATGCCGCAACAGCCTGAACCCGGATTATGTCTCGGGTGGTTCCAGCGCCGGCTCCGCCGTTGTGGTGGCCCTTGGGCAGGTGAGTTTTGCGCTGGGTACGGATACCGCCGGTTCCGGGCGGGTTCCCGCGGCTTTTAATAATCTCATCGGCCTCAAACCCAGCCGCGGTTTGCTCAGCACGCGAGGGGTGGTGCCCGCCTGTGCGAGCCTGGATTGCGTTACGGTATTTGCCAACCGTTGCGAGGATGCCAACCGGGTTTTCGACGTGGCTGCCCGCTTCGATCCCGAGGATCCCTGGTCGCGGCGCAACCCTTATGGAAATGGCCCCCGGTATTTTAGCCCCTCACCAAGCGCGTTCACTTATGGTCGGCCCCTGCCCGAGCAGCTGGAGTTCTTCGGTGACGAGGCCTCGGCTGAGGCGTTTACTCAGGCCTGCGACGCGCTGGCGGCGATCGGCGGTGAGGCGGTGGAAATGGATTTCTCGCCATTTTTTAACGCCGCGCGGCTGCTCTACGAAGGCCCCTGGGTGGCCGAGCGCTACCTGGCGGTGCAGGACATATTGGAGCAACAACCCCAATCCCTGCTGCCGGTGATTCGGCAAATTATTGAGCCCGCCGCGCACTTCAGCGCAACGCAAACCTTCGCCGCGCAATATACCTTGCAGGGCTTTCGCCAACGGGCGGCATCCCTGCTTGAGCAGGTGGACGTGCTGGTCACGCCGACCGCGGCGACCTGCTACACCATTGACCAAGTCCAGGCCGACCCCATCGCCCTGAACGCCCGGCTGGGTTATTACACCAACTTTATGAATTTACTGGATCTCGCGGCAGTGGCGGTGCCCACGGGCTTTTTGCCCAGTGGCGTGGGTTTTGGGCTCACCTTGTTTCAGCGGGCCTTGAGCGATAAATATTTGCTGTCCGTGGCGGGTGCCCTGCAACATCACCTGGCAATTCCGCCGGGGAACGGCGCCAATGGGTCTTTTCAGGCTGAGTATGAGCTGCCCACAGCGGCGGTGAGCGGCACCACGCCTTTGGTGGTTTGCGGCGCCCACCTGGAAGGTTTGCCGCTGAACTGGCAATTGCTTGAACGGGGTGCCTGTTTGCTAGAGCGAACCCGCAGCGCCGCCGCATACAAACTGTATGCCCTCGCCGGTGGACCACCCCGGCGACCGGCGATGGTGCGGGACAGCGAACACGGCACCGCTATCGAGGTGGAAATCTGGCAAATACCACTCAGCGAATTGGGGTCTTTTGTCGCGGAAATTCCCCCGCCATTGGGCATCGGTAAGGTCGAGGTGGAAGGTGGACGTTGGTTGCCGGGTTTTATTTGTGAAGGCTCGGGCATCGCCGGCGCCGAGGATATCAGCGCTTTCGGGGGTTGGCGCGCCTGGCTGGCCAGTCTCTGATCTCTCCCTGTCCTTATCAACCCCGCCATTCGCATGATCTGTTAAGCAGCGTGTGCGGTCTTTTTATGTCGGAAGTACGTTGTTAGGCATCAAACCCACCGTAAGCTTCCGCGTCACATCGACCATTCTTAAGCCGAGGTTCCGGCTGTTGGGTCGGCCGGGGTGGGGCCTGCGGTTTTGTCGCGGTATTCGCAAAGGTCGTAGATCACGCAGTGGGCGCAGTCGGGTTTTCGGGCTTTGCACACGTAGCGGCCGTGCAGAATCAGCCAGTGGTGGGCGTGTCGGCGGTATTCCTTGGGCACGGTTTTGAGGAGCTTGTCTTCCACCTGCCGGGGTGTTTTGCCCTTGGCCAGCCCGGTGCGGTTGGCGACGCGAAAAATATGCGTATCCACCGCAATGGTGGATTGGCCGAAGGCGGTGTTTAGGATCACGTTAGCGGTTTTTCGGCCGACGCCAGGCAGCGCTTCCAGGGCATCGCGGTCTTGCGGCACTTCGCCGCCGTGTTGTTCCAACAGAATCTGGCAGGTCGCCATCAAATTTTTGGCCTTGGAGTTAAACAGGCCAATGGTCTTGATGTAGGACTTTAAGCCGTCCTCTCCCAGCGCCCGTATTTTGGCCGGGGTGTTGGCGACGGGGAATAATTTCGCCGTGGCTTTGTTCACGCCGACATCCGTCGCTTGGGCGGAGAGCAGCACTGCCACCAGGAGCTCAAAGGGCGTGGCGTAGTTCAGTTCGGTGGTGGGGTTGGGGTTGATCTCCTGAAGGCGGCGGAAAATCTCCCGTCGTTTTTCTGCATTCATGAGGGGCTGGCGGGTGTGTCCGTGGTTTGGATCGCGGGCTGGGCATCGGTGCTGGGCTGGGCCAGTTGCTTGTCTATCCAGTGTTTTAGGGCGACCAGCAACCCCAGGCTGATGAAGGCGCCGGGCGGCAAAGCCGCCAACAGCACGCCCATGCCCGGCGGGGTGAGTTGCACGGTCCAGCCCGCGGCGATGGGGCCAAAGAGCAAATCGGCATCGGCCAGGAGGGTGCCTTGGGCGATGAATTCCCGCAGGGCGCCCAGCACCAGCAGCACGGCGGTAAACCCGCCACCCATGGCCAGCGCATCCACCGCCGCGCGCGAGGTGCTCCAGCGGGAGGCAAAGGCTTCGGCCCGGCCCATGATGACGCAGTTGGTTACGATCAGCGGCACAAAAATGCCCAAAATGCCCCACAGGTCATAAAAGTAGGCGTGCATGACCAATTCCACCACGCCTACCAAGGTGGCGATGATGACGATAAACACGGGGATGCGTACCGCGGAGGGGATGGCCCGGCGGATGACGGAAATGGCCACGTTAGATCCCGTCAGCACGAACAGTGTCGCCAAACCCAGGGTCAGGCCGTTAATCAGCGTGCCGGTGACCGCCAGCAAAGGACACAAGCCCAACAGCTGGACCAAGCCGGGGTTGTTCTGCCACAGGCCGTTGCGGACGATGTCCGCGTAGTCATTCATTGCGTTCTTCTCCCGCGTCGGGGGGCGCTTGTGCGAGCAAGGTATTGCGCTGGCGCTCGAAATATACCAATGCGTCGCGCACGGCGCGAATGACCGCACGCGGGGTGATGGTCGCGCCCGTGAGCTGGTCGAACTCGCCGTCGTCTTTTTTCACCCGCCAGCGTTCGAACTTGGGGTCCTGCAGGGAGCGGCCGTTGAATCCCAAAATCCAGTTGGATTTGGCGATCTCAATCCGGTCGCCCAGGCCTGGCGTTTCCCGGTGGTGGGTCACCCGCACGCCTTGAATGTGCCCGTCTCCCCGAATGGCCACCAGCAGATGAATTTTGCCGTGGTATCCGTCGTTGGCGGTCACCGGAAGGATGGCTACCGGCGGTCCGTCGTCACGAAACGCCCGATAAACGGTAAACGGGTGATCCTGCCCGATGATGGTGGCCGGCGGCATCTGCACGCGGTCCTGGTACAAATCGTTGTCGTAGGCATCAGCCGGGAGCATCTCGTTGATTCGCGCCATCACTGCGGTTTCGTCGTTTTGGGCAATGCGCTCGGCGGTGAGCCAACGTACACCCGTTACCAAACCCACGCCCACCCCGGCCACCAGTGCCAGGGTAATGGCGCCCACCAGGGCGCCCTTGAGCGGCTTATTCGGACTCGCCATGGCCGTAGACCCGCGGTGCGGTGTAGCGGTCGATGGTGGGGGCCGCCATGTTCATGAGCAGCACCGAAAAGGCCACCCCATCCGGGTAGCCGCCAAAGGTGCGGATGGCGTAAACCAAAACCCCGATACCGGCGCCATAGAACAGGCGACCGCGCGGCGTGGTACAGGCGGAAACCGGGTCCGTCGCAACAAAGAACGCGCCCAACATGGTGGCACCGCTAAACAGGTGAAACTGCGGTGTGGCGTAAAGATCCGAGTCGTAGCCATGCATGATCAACGCGACAAAGGCCATGCTGGCCAGCATGGCAAACGGAATTTGCCAGCGGATCACGCCGCGCACCAGTAGGTAGAGCCCGCCCAGCAAAAATGCCAGGTTGATCAACTCCCACCGTTCACCGCCCAGCCAACTGAACACGTGGCTGGACTCGCGAATTTCGGTGATGGTGTGGGTCAGCGCCATTTGGGTCTTGATGTGATCGAGCGGGGTGGCTTGGGTGACGGCATCCAGGCTGGTGTCGGCCGGGAGCTGACCGGTGAGGATGAACCAGAGCTGGCTCAGCGTGCCAAAGTCCGCCTCGCTGTTGGGCCAGGCCGTCATGTAGATCGGAAAGGAAACCAACAACACCGCGTATCCCGCCATGGCGGGGTTGAACGGGTTGTAACCCAAACCACCGTACAGGTGCTTGGCGAACACGATGGCAAAGCCGGCGCCGATGGCCGAAAGCCACCAGGGTGCCAACGGCGGCATGGCCAGGGCGAGCAACACGCCCGTCACCACGGCGCTGAGGTCCATCAGCGTGGGCTGAATCGGCCGGTTGCGCCACTTGAGCATCAGCGCCTCGGCACCCACCGCCACGGCGGTGGCGATGATCAGGTTGATGATCACGCCCATGCCGAAAAACAACACGCTGACCAAAACCCCGGGAATCGTTGCCACGAGTACTCGCAGCATCATCATGGTGACCGTATTGCTCGGCCCGGTATGGGGGGCACCGGCGGTTTCGAATCGCATCAGGCGTCGGGTTCCTGTCGATCGGTTGGGTTCTGTTTGGCCCGCTTGCGCTCAACGGCCGCCAGAATAGCGGCTTTTTTAGCCTCGGAACTCAACGCGCTGGTTTTGGTTTGTTTCAGGGCTTGGGTTTTGGCCTCCAGCGCGTCCAGCTCGCGCTGTTCTCTGGCCGCCAGGCGCGCGGTGTGGGCGGCGTATCGCTGGCGGGCCAGATCAGCCTGGGCGCGCTCGAGCGCTTGCTCGTGAAGCGTGTCCTTCGCCTGGCGAAAATGGTCCACCAGCGGGATGTGGCTGGGGCAGACCACATCACAGCAGCCGCACTCGATGCAGTCCTCAACGTGGTCTTGTTCCACGGCATCCCACCGCTGGGTGCGAATGTCGGCGTAGAGTTGTTGCGGCAGCAAGCGGGCCGGGCAAACGGCCGCGCAGTCACCGCATCGGATGCACGGCAGGGCCGGTTCGGTGGCGGGGGCTTCCTCCCGCGATGCAACTAAAACGCAGTTGGTGGCCTTGACGACAGGTACCCGATCGTCGGCGACGGCAAAGCCCATCATGGCGCCGCCCATAATCAGCCGAACCGCCGTGTCGGTATAGCCGCCGCAGAATTGAACGAGGTCGGCAAAGGGTGTCCCGATACGGGCGCGGACGTTGGCCGGCCGTGTGACGCCTTGTCCGGTCACCGTGACCACACGGGAGATCACCGGCTCGCCCCGCACGGCGGCACGATAGATGGCGGCAACCGTGCCCACGTTCAGGCACACCACGCCCAGATGCCAGGGCAGGGCGCCGCTGGGCACTTGCTTGCCCGTCAGCACTTCGATGATTTGATTCTCCCCGCCAATGGGGTAGACGTGGGGCAGAGAAAACAGGCGAACGCCCTCGACCGGGTGCGCTTCCAGTGCTTCGGCCAGGGCTTGTTGGGCCAGGGGTTTGTCTTCCTCCACGCCGATCAAACACGCCTCGCAGCCCAGGGTCTTGAGCAGGATTTCGATTCCGCCGATCACTTGATCGGCTTGCTCCCGCATCAACATGTCGTCGCAGCTGATGTAGGGTTCGCACTCCGCACCGTTGACGATCAGGGTCGTGATGGGCAGTTCGTCGGGTGGATCCAGTTTGCTGGCCGTGGGAAAGGCCGCACCCCCCAGGCCTACAATTCCGGCATCCAGCACCAGTTGGCGCAGGGTCTCCGGCGATAGCTCGTGATTCGGGCTCGCCGCCAGGGGCATGCCTTCATCCCGCCCGTCGGTATCGATAATCACGCAGGTGTCGTCCTCACCCAGCGGGTGGGGGATGGGCCGGGGTTCGATGGCGCGGACAATACCGGAACTGCTGGCATGCACAGCGGCGCTGAATTCATGGTCCGGTTTGGCGATCATTTGGCCTTTGAGCACACGCTCGCCCACGCGAACGCACAGCTCCGGGCGGTTGCCCACGTGCTGCTGCAGGGGAATGATCAACTGCTTGGGTACCGGGAGTTCGGCGATGGCGGTTTCGGTGGCGGCGGCTTTGTGCCCCGGCAGCCTCAGCCCGCCGTGGAAACCTCTAACCGCGCGTTGGATACGTACCGCCATGTTTGCTCAGCCTCGGACTGCCGCCGGTTGAATCGACTGGCTTAAGCCTAACGCGAACGCGTCCGTTTTTGGCGTTTGGATCAGGTCAATGCAGTCCACCGGGCAGGCCGGCAGGCACAAGCCGCAACCCGTGCAGTGATCGGCGATCACCGTGTGCATTTGTTGTGGCGCACCGATGATGGCATCTACCGGGCACGGTGGCAGGCAGCGGGCGCAGCCGATGCATTGGGTCTCGTCAATCAGCGCCACCAATCCGGGTGTGGCCGGTTCCAGATCATCCGCTAACGGTTTGTTCTCGCGCCCCAGCAACTGCGCCAACGCACTCACCGTGGCGTCACCGCCCGGCGGACACCGGTTGATGTCTACGAGGCCATTGGCGATGGCCTGGGCATAAGGACGGCAACCGACGAAACCGCATTGTCCGCATTGGGTTTGGGGCAATAGCTGGTCGATTTGCTGAGCCAGGCTGGCGTCGTCGGCGGGCAGGCGCGCGTTGGCATAACCCAGAGCGAGACCGGCGACCGCGGCGAGTAGAGTGATGATGAGCACCGAAATCCACATGGCGGCGTGACCGATCAGATGTTGACCAAGCCGGAAAAACCCATAAAGGCAATGGACATTAGGCCGGCGGTGACGAGCGCGATCCCCGGTCCCTGGAATGGCTCCGGCACATCCGCACCGGCCAGCCGCTCTCGAATGGCGGCAAACAAAACCAGCACCAGCGAAAACCCGAGGGCGGCGCCGAAACCGTAGAAGGCCGATTCCACCAGCGTGTGAGCGGCATTGACGTTAAGCAGCGCCACGCCAAGGACCGCGCAGTTGGTGGTGATTAAGGGCAGGAAGATGCCCAGCATTTGATCCAGCAGTGGGCTGATGCGGCGGATCATCAGTTCAGTGAACTGGACCGTCACCGCGATGACCAGCACGAAACTCAACGTGCGCAGGTGTTCCGCGTCCAGCGGCACCAACACATAACGATGCAGCAGGTGACTGGCCACGGCCGAGAGGGTGAGCACGAAGGTGGTCGCCGCAGCCATGCCGCCGGCGGCTTCCATCCGCTGCGAAACGCCCATAAACGGACACAGACCCAAGAACTGGGTCAACACGAAGTTGTTGACCAGCACCGTTCCGATCAGGATCAGGGCGTACTCGGTCATGTCGAATCGAGCCTTTTTCGGGCCGGCCTCATTTCACCCGCATGCCGGGCTCGGCGCCCTCGTCGGGTGACAGAATCCACAAATCTTCGCCGCCCGGACCGGCCGCCAGCACCATACCCTCCGATACGCCGAAGCGCATCTTGCGGGGTGCCAGATTGGCCACCATCACGGTCAGTCGGCCTTCCAGTGCCTCCGGCCCGTAAGCGGATTTGATACCCGCGAACACTTGCCGGGTTTCGCCGCCGAGGTCGAGCGTCAACCGCAGCAATTTGTCGGCCCCTTCCACGTGTTCGGCTTTGGCGATACGGGCGATGCGAAGATCGATTTTGGCGAAGTCGTCATAAGCGATTTCGGGCATCAAGGGGCCTCCGGAAAGTTCTTTTTTGGGCGGCGCGGTTTCGTTGGCCAGATCTTCCTGGGTGGCCGCCAGCAAGGCCTCGATCGCGGCCGGCTCCACCCGGGTCGCCAATGGCGAGTAGCGTGTGATGCGGTGATCCAGCAAAGGCGTTTGCGCATCGCGCCAGGTGAGCGGCGGGATCTGCAGGAACGTTTCGGCATTGCCCGCCAACGTGGGCACCACCGGTTTCAGGTAGAGCACCAGCAGTCGGAACAAATTCAGACCCATGGTGCAGATGGCCTGCACCTGCGGGCGTTGCTCGGGGTCTTTGGCCAATTTCCACGGTTGGGCCTCGGCGATGTACTCATTGGCCCGATCGGCCAGCGCCATGATTTCTCTAATCGCTTTGCCGTATTGCCGGGAGTCAAAGGCCTCTGCAACGGGCTCGGCGGCATCACGAAAAGTGTCGAAGAGCGCCGGTGCGGCCAGCTCGCCAGAGAGGCGGCCGTCAAAGCCTTTGGTGATAAAACCCGCACAACGGCTGGCGATGTTGACCAGCTTGCCTACCAGATCGGCATTGATCCGTTGGGTGAAGTCTTCCAGGTTCAAATCCAGATCGTCCACGCCACTGGTCAGCTTGGCGGCAAAGTAATACCGCAAATACTCCGGCTCCAGGTGATCGGCAAACGTTTTGGCCTTGATAAAGGTGCCCCGCGATTTGGACATCTTTTGGCCATCCACGGTGAGAAAGCCGTGGGAGAACACCGCCGTGGGGGTGCGAAAACCCGCGCCGTGCAACATGGCCGGCCAGAACAGCGCGTGGAAATAGACGATGTCTTTACCGATAAAGTGGTAAAGCTCCGTAGCGGCGTCCGGGCCCCAGAAATCGTCGAATTTAAGATCGTCCCGCCGGTTGCACAGGTCCTGAAAACTGGCCATGTAGCCAATGGGGGCATCGAGCCACACATAAAAATACTTGCCGGGCGCGTCGGGGATCTCAAAACCGAAATAGGGTGAATCGCGGGAGATGTCCCAGTCCGCCAGGCCGGCCTCGAACCACTCATCCAGCTTGTGGATCACGGCATCCTGCAGGTGGCCGCTGCGCGTCCACTCGTGCAGCATGTCGGTGAAGTCCGCGAGGCGGAAGAAATAATGCAGCGATTCTTTTTCCGTCGGTGCGGCACCGGAGACCACCGAGACCGGGTTTTTCAGCTCCGCCGGGGTGTAGGTGGCGCCGCAGGCCTCGCAACTGTCGCCGTATTGGTCGGGCGCGCCGCAGCGTGGGCATTCGCCTTTGACGAACCGGTCCGGCAGGAACATTTCTTTCACCGGATCGAAGGCCTGTCGGATCGTCCGCTGTTCGATATGGCCGGCATCCCTGAGCCGTTCGTAAATCAGCGTGGCAAAGTGCTGATTCTCGGGCGAGTGGGTGGTGTAGTAATTGTCGAAGCCGATACCGAACCGGTCGAAATCCTCTCGGTGCCCGGCGCCGACCCGCTCAATCAATGCCTCCGGGGTGGTCTGCTCCGCTTCCGCCTTGAGCATGATGGGCGTGCCGTGGGCATCGTCGGCGCAGACGAGCAGGCATTCATGCCCCCGCAGCCGTTGAAACCGAACCCAGATATCGGTTTGGATGTGTTCCACCAAGTGGCCCAAGTGGATCGGCCCATTGGCATAGGGCAGGGCACTGGTTACGAGTATCCGTCGTGGTGTTTGGCTCATGGGGTCGTGGTTTTGGTCTGCCGTTTGGGCTCGCAGGAGCTGCAAAAAAGGGCTAGTATGCCACAGGCATTATCGCGGGTCGCACGCGCCGCGTGCCGACGCCGCCAAGGACCTCGAATCGCCATTGCCGCCTGTCCATCTGAACCTCCGGCCCGCCCGGGGGCGGTTGAGTTATGAGCCAAATCACACCAGAGCAAATCGAAGCACTGCTAACCGGCGTTGCCGATCGTTACACCGACTCGGACATTGTCAGTGCCGGCATCGTTCGCCGAATCGCCGTGGACGGCCGACACGTCCAGGTGGAGCTTGTCGTGGGATATCCCGCCGGGGAATATCTGGAAACGCTCACTCATCAAGTCTCTGCACTCATTCAGGGGCTTGGTGGCGGCATCAGCCCCAACGTGACGGCGTCGATCGAGATCGTGCCGCACTCGGTGCAAAGCCAGTTGCTGCCGCTGCCCGAGATTAAAAACATCATCGCCGTCGCTTCGGGCAAGGGCGGGGTGGGGAAATCCACAACCTCGGTGAATTTGGCACTGGCCATCACCCGCGACGGCGGTCGTGCCGCCCTGCTGGACGCCGATATCTACGGCCCCAGTCAACCGAAAATGCTGGGCTATGTCGGGCGGCCCACCTCCCAGGACGGCAAGCGTATTGCGCCGGTGGAACGCTACGGGCTGCAGAGCATGTCGGTGGGTTATCTCATCGACGAAGAGCAGCCCATGGTCTGGCGCGGACCGATGGTGACTCAGGCGCTGACTCAGCTGCTGCGCGATACGCTGTGGAAGGATGTGGACTATCTGATTATCGATTTGCCGCCGGGCACGGGGGATATCCAGCTTACGCTGGCGCAACAAATCCCCGTCAGTGGTGCCGTGGTGGTGACCACGCCGCAGGATATCGCCTTGTTGGATGCGCGTAAGGCGCTAAAAATGTTTGAGAAAGTCGGTATCCCCGTGCTGGGTGTGGTGGAAAATATGAGCACCCACATTTGCAGTCAGTGCGGCCATGAAGAGCACATTTTCGGACAAGCGGGCGGACGCCGTATGGCGGAACAGTACGAAGTGCCGTTTCTCGGCGAGGTGCCGCTGGATATCCGCATTCGGGAGCAAGCTGACGGCGGTCAGCCCACCGTCGAGGCGGAGCCCGACAGTCCCTTGGCGATGGCCTACCGGGAGATGGCGCGCCGTGCCACGGCCCGGTTGGCGACCTTGAGTCACGGTGAAGCACCGGCTTTTCCCGAGATTGTCACTCTGGACGATTGACCCACAAGCTTTTAAGGAACGAGCCTCGCATGAGTATAAAGTCCGACCGCTGGATTCGGCGCATGGCCAAAGATCATGGAATGATCGAGCCGTTTGAGCCGGAGCAGATCAAGCGTTCTTCGACCGGTCCGGTGATTTCTTACGGTACCTCAAGCTACGGTTACGATATTCGTTGTGCCGACGAGTTTAAGATTTTTACCAACATCAATTCCGCGATTGTCGATCCCAAAGATTTCAGCGACTCCAGTTTCGTCAACTTTCGCGGCGATGTGTGCATTATCCCGCCCAATTCCTTCGCTTTGGCGCGCACGGTGGAATATTTTCGGATTCCGCGCAGCGTGCTGACCATCTGCCTGGGCAAGAGTACCTATGCCCGCTGCGGCATCATCGTCAATGTCACGCCTCTGGAGCCGGAATGGGAAGGGCATGTGACCTTGGAGTTCTCCAACACCACGCCGTTGCCGGCAAAGATTTACGCCAACGAGGGCGTGGCCCAGGTGCTGTTTTTGGAGTCCGACGAGGTGTGCGAGGTCTCCTATCGGGACCGCAAGGGCAAATACCAGGGGCAAACCGGCGTCACCTTGCCGCGGGCCTGACTAACCGCGAGCCCTCAAAAGTTCCCGTCGAGTTCCAACAGATCGAGACGGAACTGGCGATCGGAACGGTTCGTTTGCAGCCGAATCGGCAGGTACCCCGCCTTGGGCGCGAGCCAGAACACCATGGGCTGGCGCGCATTGGTTTGCACCACTCGCACGGTTTCGAAACGCCCGGCCGCGGTTTGCAAGGACTGAGCCTGTTCCACCCGAAAGTGATGGGCACGGACGCGATCGCGTTCCAGCAGGACGCAGGAAAACTCCTTTTCACCGGAGGCCGCGGCCTGGCGAATCGCAATCTGCAGGCTCAGCCGATCCATGGCATTGGCCGGCGTGGCCAGTTCCGTTTCGCGGTCGCGGAACTGGGTGATGGCGCGCTGGTGCACATGATCGAATGTGATGGACTCGATTTGCGTGCCGTTGGGTGAATCGTAGCGCATCCGATATCGGTCAGGCAGCGTAGCACCGGGCACGAGCTGAAAACGGCTGTGCTCCTGAATGTGATCCTGCCGCCACCATGTCAGCCACGGCGAGGGCGTGATGTCCGAAGCCAAAGCCCATTGATCCTCCCCCAGATGTTCCAGCACATAGTGGGCTTGGGCCAACACCACGTTGGCGTGGGAGAGGGTGTAGGTGGCGCGGTAAGGCGCCAGTTCAAAACTGCCGGCCGGCGATAAAACCAAAAGTAGTGCAATCCCAGCGAAGAGCCGGAAGTTCAAGAGTTTCCAGGTACTTAACCGGCAGCGCTGCGATGGCATGGGTGGTCCGCTGGCGCGGGATTGTCGGTCACCACCGGCGCGTCCAAGGGGCGGCCGTCGAGGTAAGGCAAACCCGCTTGCCATTGCAGGCGACCTTTGGCGATCCATTCCAGTACCCGTGGGTAAATCACATGCTCCTGGTGCTGAATCCGTTGCTGCAGTGTCTCGGCGCTATCGTCCGGTTCGATGGGTATTCGGGCCTGCAAAATCACCGGTCCGCCGTCGAGTTCTTCGGTCACGAAATGGACGCTGGTTCCGTGATGGCTGTCGCCGTGATCGATGGCCCGCTGGTGTGTGTTGAGTCCCCGGTAGGCGGGTAACAGCGAGGGATGGATGTTGAGCATGCGGCCCGCGTAGCGGCGGACAAAATCGTGACCGAGTATCCGCATGAATCCGGCCAGCACGATGACCGAAGGCTGATAGCGATCGATGGCTTCGGCCAATGCGACATCAAATGCCTCGCGGCTGGGGTAGTCGCGGTGGTTCACCACCTCGGTGCGAATACCGGCGCGCTTTGCCCGTTCCAGGCCATAGGCCTCGGGTCGATTGCTGATGACCGCGCGTACCTCGATGGGTTGCTCCGTCGCAGAATCGATAATGGCCTGTAGGTTGCTTCCGTTGCCGGAAATCAGCACGACCACCGGCAATTTTTCCGTTTCGGTCACTTCAGAACAACCCCGCCGGCGTTCTGATCGTCGGCCTCGATTCGGCCGATCACCTGACCGCCGATGTGGTGCTGGGCGAGCAGCTCGATGGCCTGTTCCACGCGATTGGGCGGGAGCACCACACACATGCCAATACCGCAATTGAATGTTCGTAGCATCTCCGCCTCATCGATCTGACCTTGATCCTGGAGCCAGTCGAAAATGGCCGGGCGTACCCAACTGTGAGCGTCGATGGCCGCTCGCATGTTATCCGGCAGCACCCGTGGCAGGTTTTCGGGTAAGCCGCCGCCGGTGATATGAGCCAGGGCGTGAACGGGCAGCTCACGCATCAATGTCAACAGCGGTTTGACGTAAATCTGCGTGGGTGTGAGCAGACAATCGCCCAGGGTGGATTGCTCCCAGGGGCTGTCCAGACCGACACCGGATTGTTCGACGATGCGGCGGATCAGGGAATAACCGTTGGAGTGGGGACCGGAGGAGTCCAAACCGAGAATGACATCGCCCGCTTGGACGGCGCTGCCATCGATCAGCTTGGTTTTTTCCACCACCCCGACACTGAATCCGGCCAAATCGAAATCCGCGCCATGGTACATGCCGGGTAGTTCGGCGGTTTCTCCGCCGACTAAAGCGCAGCCGGCCTGTTCGCAACCCAGAGCGATACCCTCGATCACCTGCGCCGCGACGTCCACTTCCAGATGGCCGCTGGCGTAGTAATCCAGAAAGAACAAGGGCTCGGCACCCTGGACGATCAGGTCGTTTACGCACATGGCCACCAGGTCGATCCCCACCGTGCGGTAGTTGCCCGTTTCGATGGCCAGTTTTAATTTGGTGCCCACACCGTCGGTGGCGGATACCAGAATCGGTTGCTGATAGCGATCCGTCGGCAGTTCGAACAGCGCACCAAAGCCGCCAAGGCCGCCGAGAACTTCCGGCCGGCGGGTGCGGGCGACCGCGGGTTTGATGCGCTCAACCAACGAGTTTCCAGCGTCGATATCGACGCCGGCTTCGCGATAGGTCAATGGCCTTTTGTCGGTCATTCAGGTACAGGCTCCGTGGTGGATCGCGGGAAATGGGCGTTGTGGGTGGCGTGAAACGTTACCGTTTTCCGGACGCGTTCGGCGACCAGGCCCAACGGCGAATGTGGTATTTTACACCAGCCGAAAAACGCGGGTGTAGCAACGCATGGGGCAAGGGCTCAATACTATGACTCGAGCACAAAGACGCCAACTGGCGGGCGCTATTTTGTGGTGTGTTTTCGCATCGCTCAGCGCCGTCCACGCGGCACCGGTGGACGGTTTATACACCGCTCGGGCGCGCGTCGGCGGCTCGGGCGCGGCCGAACGGGATACCGCTATCGCCAGTGCCTTGTCGCAGGTGATGGTGCGAGTGGCCGGCAGTGACGCTCAATCGGTGGCGCTGGATTTACCCAATCCCCAGCGCCTCGTCTCACGTTATCAGTATGTACGGCAGGGGGATGGTCTGGCTCTGGAGGTGGAATTCGCCCCAGCGGCAGTGGATTCGGTGCTCAATGACCTGGGGCTTGCGCCCTGGGGTTCGGAGCGCCCCTTGACGCTGGTCTGGCTGGCGTATCAGCGTCCAGGTGAACGAGGTGTTTTGGATCGGGAGCGCCTCGGCAGTGAGCGCTCGTCGTTGGATGCGGCCTTAACGCATTACGGCTTACCGGCTTTGTTGCCGGAGAATACGACCGGACCCTCGGCCGTGAGCGTGCTGGACGTGACCGGTGGTTTCGAGGATCGCGTGCTCAATGCCTCTCAACGGTACTCTGCCGATGGCGTGTTGATGGGCGTGCTCTTTCAGCAGGGCGACGGCCAATGGGAGGGGCGTTGGACCTTGCTGTTTGGCGCCGGACGACTGCGGTGGCAAACGGGACCGGACACGATGGAAGTTGCGGTGGACGATGCAATTCGCCGTCTAAGTCGCCACTATCGGGCCCGCTTTGCGCCCGGCGGTGCGGGTCCAAGCTCACAGGAACTGATCCTGGAGGTCAACGGCATTCGGCAATTCGACGATTACGCCCGGGTGATGACGTATCTGCAGTCTTTGAGTAGTGTCCGGTATGTCGACGTGGATCGCGTCGAAGGCCAACTGCTCGCGTTGAAGTTAGCCTTTCAGGGCAGCGCCGAGAATCTGATTCGCTCGGTGGAATTGGGTGGTTTTCTCCGCGAGAACACAACGCCCCGATCCATCGAGTCGACGTTGGGCGAGCCGGGTTCGCTTGAGGTGCCCGCAGAGCGCCCGGCCGTTGAAACGTCTTTTCGCTTCGATTATGTCCCCGCGCTTCGTTAGGCGGGGCGCCCCCCGGTTCGGTACGGTGGCGAGACGCCCATGACCGTCGGCAACACGGATGTCGGACTGCAGCTGCCGCTGGCCATCTCGCTACGTCCACGCGCGGATTTCGATTCGTTTGTCGTGGGTCGCAACGCCGAGTTGGTGAACCTGCTTCGTAGGATCTCAGTGGATCGCCCTGTTTCATCTGTGTGGATACACGGGCCCGAGGGCCGAGGTAAAACTCACCTCTTGCAGGCGATTTGCCATGCCCTAGGGCAGTCTGGCGAGACCGCCGTCTATCTGCCGATGGGAGAAATCATGGGTTTGTCGGCGGGGGTGTTTGCCGGCATCGAGCGCAATGCTGCCGTATTGTGCCTTGACGATGTGGAGGTGATGGCCGGACACCCTCGGTGGGAGCACGCCCTGTTCGATCTCTATAACCGGGCGGGCGACGCCCAGACCACCCTCGTTTTGGCGGCTCACGCGCCGCCACTGGAGCTGAATTTCGGCCTGGCCGATTTGCGATCGCGCCTGGCTGCCAGCGTGGTGTATCGCCTTCACGCCTTGAGTGATGCCGACAAGGTGGCGGCGCTGTGCCGGCATGCCCAAGGGCGAGGGCTGGACTTAGCCGAACCGGTGGCCCGCTACCTGGTGGCTCGCGAACCCCGGGATCTTGTGGCGTTGTTCGGGATACTGGATCGTCTGGATCGGGCTTCGTTGGAGGCGAAACGGCGATTGACCGTTCCCTTTGTGCGTCGCGTTTTGGATTGATCGTTCGGTTTCGGTCGGCGCTGCATCAAGCGCGAGTGAGGTCTCAGACGCGTGCCGTGATCGCCGTGAATTTGGCGTAAAGCACGCAGCCGACAAATTCGGCCAAGGCGAGTACGGTTGCAATCATGCCGGGCAGACGTTGCGCGGGATTGCTGATGGTTTCGGTCAGCGTCATCGCAAAATAAAACAAAATCAAAAGACTGGTCAGCTGATGGGTGTAGCGGGAACCGCGGATCAAACCCGGTGCGAGCAGCAGCAGCGGTAGACCGATCAACCCGGCCAGTATGAGCGTGCTGGATTCCACGGCGGGTACAGCGGTGAGTATCCACACCCATAGCCAGACCATCAGCCCCATGTGACATCCCACAGCCAGGATCTGGGCGCCACGAATTGGTGTGGGTGAGCTCAACTCGGGCTTCCCAGTTGCCGAGCCAAGCCTGCCATGCGCCGTCCCAGCGCGCGTGCCAAGGACTTTTCTTCATCGCTGATGGGCTGATCGCTGTTGACGCCCGCCAAGTGGCTGGGGCCGTAGGGCGTACCGCCGGTTTGGGTGCTGATGAGTTCCGACTCGCTATAGGGCAGGCCCATGATCAACATGCCGTGGTGAAGCAACGGCAACATCATGGACAGCAATGTGGTTTCCTGGCCGCCATGCAGACTGGACGTGGAAGTGAAAGCGGCCGCGGGTTTGCCGATCAAGGCGCCGGAAAGCCACAGGCTGCTGGTGCTGTCGAGAAAGTACTTGAGCGGCGCGGCCATGTTGCCGAAGCGCGTGGGGCTGCCGAGAATAAGCCCGTCGCAGGCTAACAAATCCTCGTGTGTGGCATACGGTGGGCCCTCTTCGGGAATTTCGGGTGCGACGGCCTCGCACTCGGCGGAGATGGCCGGCACGGTGCGAATTCGCGCACTGCAGCCGTCGACTTCGTCCACTCCACGGGCCACGAACTGTGCCATGCGGGCCGTCGCGCCGTAGCGGCTGTAGTAAAGCACTAGGATTTCAGCCATCGCTTAGCAGCTCCAGTACGTTCTCCGGTGGACGACCGATCACCGCTCGATTGCCCGCGACGACAATGGGTCTTTCGATGAGCTTGGGGTGCTCGTGCATGGCGCGGATCAGGCTTTCCCGATCCAGGCTTGTATCGTCCAAACCTGCCTCCCGGTACTCGGCTTCCTGGCGCCGCATGAGCTCCCGCGGCTCCATTTTTAAAAGGTCCAAAAGATGCGACAGGGTCTTTTCGCTGGGTGGATTCTTGAGGTATTCGACAATATTCGGTTCGATCCCCGCTTCTTGAATAAGCGCCAAGGTTTGACGCGATTTGGAGCAGCGCGGATTGTGGTAAATAGTGATGTCCACGGCGAGATTACCTCATCAATAACACAGTGGTCGGGAAGCGGCGCGACGGTCGCTGGGCAGCCATTTTAACAGGCTTTTTGACCCGTTTTACGGGCAATAGTCGCAGGTGTGAGGCTGTACGGATCGACAGGAGTGAGTATGTCTGCGATAGGTCGTTGTTTTCGAGTCTCAGGCCGGGTCCAAGGGGTGAGTTACCGCGCCTACTGCCGGTCGCAGGCGCGTTCTCTCGGTATTCGAGGTTGGGCGCGAAATATGGAAGATGGCTCGGTGTGGGTGGCAGCCTGGGGGGATTCGTCCTCAGTTGATCAATTGGCTGATTGGTTGTGGCGGGGGTCGCCCGCCTCTCGTGTCGAGCGGGTGGTTGAACAGGCCCGCCCCGAAGGGCCGCCGCCGGTTGATTTCAGCACGGGGTGATGTGCCGGCACGGGCAGGTTTACTGTCGATACCAGCGATTTTTGAGGGCCTTGTAGACGCGGTCGGGGTAACGCGTGCTACCCAGACTGCCGTTGTAGCGAGCCAATGCGCGGGTCAGATCGCCCTTTTCCTTTTCCAAGTAAAAACTCAGGATTGTGCAGCCCATTCGCAGGTTGGTCTGAACGTGAAACAGATTGTCGTCGGGGCGACCGATTTCGTCCAGCCAGAAGGGCATGATTTGCATCAGCCCTTGGGCGCCGGCGGTCGAGATAGCGAAACGGTCGAACGCACTTTCCACCTCAATGACGGCCAGGATCAATTCGGCAGGCAGGTCTACGCGGCTGGCTTCCCGGTGAATGAGGCGAAGCAGCGTCAAGCGCTCGCTTGGTGTGGGTACCCGACGTTGTAGCCGGCTGGACATGTCCATGAGCCATACTTCGGCGTCAAAGCGATCGCCGAAACTGTCGCTTTCGGTGATGGCAGAGAGCAGCGCGGCGCGCAATTCGGGGTCGGGGGTGATGGCGGTGTTGCACAGTCCGACGATGGGGGCCACCGCCAGCGCGCTGCACAATACCGCCACGCGCCAGTTCATGCCGGCGCGGATTTTAGGTGTTCGAGTAGCGTTTGTACCGCCGACTCCCGGCGGACCATTTGCGCTTCTTCGTCCCGTCGTCCCTGATATTCCACCAAGCCTTCATTGAGGCCGCGTTCGCCGACCACCAACCGATGGGGGATGCCGATGAGTTCCATTTCAGCAAACATGACGCCGGGTCGCATCCCACGGTCGTCCAACAGAACGTCGACGCCAGCCGCCTGCAATTCGGCGTACAGTTGGTCGGTGGCTTCCCGAACCGCAGCCGATTTGTGGTACTGAACGGGCAACAAGGCCACTTCGAACGGGCTGATGGGTGTGGGCCAGATGATCCCATGTTCATCGTGGTTTTGTTCGATGGCGGCGGCCACCACGCGAGAGACCCCGATACCGTAACAACCCATCATCACCGGCACCTCGGCGCCGCTCTCATCTGCCACCATGGCATTGAGGGCGTCGCTGTATTTGGTGCCGAGCTGGAAGATGTGTCCGACTTCAATTCCCCGGGCGATGCCCAATTGGCCTTGGCCGTCCGGGCTGGGGTCGCCGGCGACGACGTTTCTAAGATCCGCTGAGGCGAAGAGGGTGACGTCCCGATCCCAATTGACGCCGGTATAGTAGACGCCACCGTTTTCTCCGGGGCAGGCAAAGTCCGCCAAGTGTGCCGCGGCAAAATCGGCAATGACGGGGCAGCTCAGTTTGACGAGGCAGGGGTTCTCCGGATCGACACCCAGGTCGCGCTCGACCTTGGCGGGGTCGGCGGGACGCAGCGGCGCAGCCACCTGGGGCAGGTTTTCGGCCTTGATGCTATTGAGTTCGTGATCCCCGCGGACCACCAGGGCAACGATCCCGTCTTGTTCGGATTGTACCAAGTGTATTTTGATGGTCTCCTGCTTGCTGGCCGCGGCGATGAGATTGCCATCTTGCCGTTCCAGCGATGCAGCGGCGGCGGGGCGGTTTCCTTCGGGTGCGCGCGACTGTGCCAACTCGACGTTGGCGGCGTAGTCGCTCTGGTCGGAAAACGCGATAGCATCCTCGCCCGACTCGGCCAACACGTGAAATTCATGTGAGAAGCTTCCACCCATACTCCCGGAGTCGGCACGTACCGGTCGAAAATTGAGCCCCAGCCGGGTGAAGATGCGCGTGTAGGCATCGAACATCAATTGATACGTGTCGTCCAGTGATGCTTTGTTCAAGTGGAACGAGTAGGCATCCTTCATCAAAAACTCTCGCGCCCGCATGACGCCGAAGCGAGGCCGGATTTCGTCACGAAATTTGGTCTGGATTTGATAAAAGTTCACCGGAAGTTGGCGATGGCTGCGCACTTCGCGGCGAAATACGTCGGTGATGATTTCTTCGTGGGTGGGTCCGAGGCAGAAATCCCGATCATGGCGGTCCTTCAATCGCAGCAGCTCGGGCCCGTAGGCTTCCCAGCGGGCGGACTCGTGCCACAGTTCAGCCGGTTGCACAACGGGCATGAGCAATTCCTGAGCACCGGCCCGGTTCATTTCTTCTCGGACGACGGATTCCACTTTACGCAGGGTCCGTAAGCCCAAAGGCATCCAGGTGTAAAGGCCAGATGCCAGTTGCCGGATCATACCGGCTCTGAGCATGAGTTGGTGGCTGACGATTTCGGCGTTGGCTGGCGTTTCTTTGGTGGTGGCAAGATGGAATTGTGAAGCCCGCATCGGATTTTGATCTCTGTCCTCTGGTCGCCCGTTGTGGGACGGTAACTAACGGTGATGGAGCAGCCATTTTCACTTGATTTCCGTTGAAGGTACAAGTATTTTTGTCCGTTACGCTGGGGTGGTCAGCGGGAACTTCATGCAGTTGAGTCATAAGAGGGTCAGCCCGGATCGGGAGGGCGCTCTTTTTTGCTGCGATACTGCAGAGCTCTTCACTGAATTCTTCTAAGGAAGGTCTAGACGCCAGGAGCGATTCACGGTGGAACTATCGGGTTCTGAAATCCTCGTCGAATGTCTTAAACAAGAAGGCGTCGAGTTCGTATTCGGCTATCCAGGCGGGGCTGTGTTGCCGATCTACGACGTTCTCAATCTGCAAGGCGACGTCAAGCATATCTTGGTTCGCCACGAGCAAGCCGCCGGTCACGCCGCCGACGGGTATGCACGCGCCACTGGCCGACCGGGCGTGTGCCTGGTCACCTCTGGGCCGGGTGTGACCAATGTCGTGACGGGGATTGCCACGGCGTATATGGATTCAATCCCGATGATCATCATCACCGGGCAGGTTCCCACGGGGGCCATCGGCAGCGACGCCTTTCAAGAGGTTGATTCGGTCGGCATTACCCGCCCCTGCGTGAAGCACAATTTCTTGGTTAAAGACGTGAAGGACTTGGCGGTTACCGTCAAAAAGGCCTTCTACGTGGCGACCAGCGGCCGTCCCGGTCCGGTGGTGGTGGATATTCCGAAAGACGTGGCCATTGCCACGGCCGAGTTCGAGTATCCGGAAAAGATCGAAATGCGATCCTATCGTCCGGTGGATAAGGGCCACCCCGGCCAGATTCGTAAAGCGGCGGATCTTATTCTCTCGGCCAAGCGGCCCATGATTTACTCCGGCGGTGGTGTGGTTCTGGATCGCGCCTCGGAGATTTTTACCGAATTCTGTCGGCTCCTGAACTATCCGGTGACCAATACCCTCATGGGGCTTGGGGCGTTTCCGGGTTCCGATCGACAGTTCGTCGGCATGCTGGGGATGCATGGCACCTACGAAGCCAATATGGGCATGCATCAGTGTGATGTGCTCATTGCCATCGGCGCGCGTTTTGATGATCGCGTGACGGGCAATGTCGAGAAGTTTTGTCCCAATGCCAAAATCGTGCACGTTGATGTCGACCCTTCTTCGATTTCCAAAACAGTGAAGGTGGATATCCCGATCGTGGGGTCGGTTCGAAACGTGCTGAGCCAGATGTTGCCGATGATTCGCGAGTCCAAAGGTGCCCGCGATGAGGAAGCACTGGCGGACTGGTGGAAGCAGATCGAGGAGTGGAGGGGCACCGATTGCCTTTCCTACGATCGCAGCAGCGAGATCATCAAGCCGCAATACGTGATCGAGCAGCTCTATGAGGTGACCGGAGGCGATGCATTTATCACCTCCGACGTGGGACAGCACCAGATGTGGGCCGCCCAATTCTACAAGTTCGATCAACCGAACCGCTGGATCAACTCCGGTGGCCTGGGCACGATGGGTTTTGGGTTGCCTGCAGCCATGGGGGCGCAACTGGCGCATCCCGACAAACCGGTGGCCTGCGTGACCGGGGAAGCGAGCATTGTGATGTGTATTCAGGAGTTGTCCACGTGTCGGCAGTTCGGGTTACCAATCAAGATCGTTAACTTGAACAACCGCTATATGGGGATGGTGCGCCAGTGGCAGGAGTTTTTCTATCAAAAGCGCTATGCCATGTCCTACATGGAGGCTTTGCCTGATTTCGTGAAATTAGCTGACGCTTACGGCCACAAGGGTATGCAGATCACAAAACCCAGCGACGTTAGACCGGCGTTGGAAGAGGCCTTTGCCATGAAGGATCAGTTGGTGTTCCTGGATTTTCTGACGGATCAGACAGAAAACGTCTACCCCATGATTCCGGCCGGTGCAGGCCAGAATGAAATGATTTTGGTGTGACATCATGCGGCATATCGTTTCGATTCTTTTGGAAAACGAGTCGGGAGCGCTCTCGCGAGTGTCGGGGTTGTTTTCGGCGCGTGGTTACAACATTCATTCATTGACCGTCTCGCCGACGGAAGACCCATCGTTATCCCGCATGACGATCGTGACTTCCGGTAGCGATGAGATCATCGAGCAAATCCTCAAGCAGCTGAATAAGCTTGTGGATGTGGTCAAGTTGATCTTGCTCACCGAGGGCGATCACATCGAACGCGAGCTCATGCTGGTCAAAGTCTCGGCACGCGGTGGACTGCGCGAAGAGATCAAGCGTTTGGTCGACATTTTTAATGGCCGGATTCTGGATGTGACTGACAATACCTACACCATCGAGTTGACCGGTGCTGGCAGTAAGTTGGATGCATTCATCAAAGCCGCCGGTTCGGACAATATTCAGGAAGTGGTCCGTACGGGTGTGTCAGGTATCATGCGCGGCGACACTGCTTTGCGGGTTTCATGATGGTGGGCGACTGGTTCCGCCGGCTATCGATTAAGGCGATTTGGAGAAGGAAAAGGGCAGGATGATCAACATCTTTTATGACAAAGACGCGGACCTTTCGGTGATCAAAGGCAAGAAAGTCGCCGTATTGGGTTATGGGTCCCAAGGACACGCGCATGCCAACAATCTGAAAGAGTCGGGTGTTGATGTGGTTGTGGGGCTTCGACCGGGATCCGGTTCAGAGGTCAAAGCCAAGGAAGCGGGTTTGACGGTGGCCTCGCTCGCAGAAGCAGTCACGGATGCTGATCTCGTTATGATTCTGGCACCGGATGAGCATCAAGCAGCCCTGTATCGCGAGACCATTGAGCCCAATATCAAGCAAGGAGCCACGCTGGCGTTTGCCCATGGATTCAATATTCATTTCCGGCAAATCGAACCCCGTGCCGATCTTGATGTGGTGATGATTGCACCGAAAGGTCCTGGACACTTGGTTCGATCCACCTACACCCAAGGTGGAGGCGTGCCTTGTTTGATTGCCGTTTCGCAGGATACCAGCGGCCGAGCGCGCGACGTGGCCTTGTCTTACGCCAGCGCTATCGGCGGTGGCCGCGCAGGAATCATCGAGACCAACTTCCGCGAAGAGACGGAAACCGATTTGTTCGGCGAGCAGGCTGTTTTGTGTGGCGGCGCAACGGCGCTGGTACAGGCTGGATTCGAAACCCTGGTAGACGCTGGCTATGCGCCGGAAATGGCCTATTTCGAGTGTTTGCACGAACTGAAGCTGATCGTCGATTTGATGTACGAAGGCGGTATCGCCAACATGCGCTACAGTATTTCCAATACTGCTGAATACGGCGATATTACCCGGGGACCTCGGGTGATCAACGACGAATCCCGGCGCGCGATGAAAGAGATTCTCGCCGAGATTCAGACCGGCCGGTTTGCGCGTGAATTTATCTTGGAGAATCAAGCCGGAAATCCGGTTTTGAAAGCGGAAAGACGTTTGAGCGAAGAGCATCGAATCGAGGCGGTTGGTGCGAAACTGCGGGAAATGATGCCGTGGATCGCCAAGAGCCGTCTGGTTGATAAGAACCGTAACTAGTATTTTTTTGCCCGTCCCGCCGGACTGCGGTAGTTAGGCGAATGGACTCTTTTTAGCTAACGTGGGTGCGACGTTATGGCGTCAAGGATTTTGCCCGTCGCTTCGCCCGGCCGTGAATTGCTTGGCGCCGCCGTTATCGGTGGCGCCGTTGTTTATCTGAGCCTCGGTTGGATCGCGGCGTTCCCGGTGATATTGGTGGTTCTCGTTCTTTGCGTCTGGTTCTGGGACCCGGCGCGGGAGATTCCGTCCGCTCCGCTGGGGGTCGTCAGTCCGGTTGACGGCGAGATTCTGTTTGTCGAAAAACAGGGTGATCCGTTCCTTGAGCGTGAGTCGATTCACATCGCTTTGCGGCCTTCTCGCTTGGGGTCCTACTCTTTTCGCTGCCCGGTGGAAGGCAAGGTCCATGAGCTCCCAGGTATTGAGAATTATCCGGGCCGCTGCGCGGGCGTTCTGATACGAACCGATGAAGACAATCAGGTCGCCCTGGTAATGCGGGGTTACCGTTTCAGTCCCCGCCCTTACGTCCAACCCTTCGGGGAACGTGCCGGACAAGGACAGATCTGGGGAAATACCCGGCTGATTTCCAAGGTCGATTTATACCTTGAGGCCGACGCACGTGTGTTGGCCGAGCCGGGCCAGCGCGTTCTGTCCGGAACCGATTTGCTGGCACACCTCACGCATGATTGATCATCATCCGGCGTCTTTAGGTAAACTGTTGCCATGAATAGCGCCGAACCAGAATCTGGTATGTCGAACCCGACACCCCCAAAACGCCGCCGCGGCATTTTTCTTCTTCCCAACCTGTTTACCACCGCCACGTTGTTTGCCGGTTTTTACGCCATTGTTTCGGCGATCGGTGGAGACTATCAGGCCGGGGCCATCGCGATTTTCGTCGCAGGTGTCATGGACGGGCTGGACGGCAGAGTGGCTCGTATGACCAATACCCAAAGCGATTTCGGCAAAGAATATGACAGCATGGCCGATGTCGTCAGCTTTGGCTTGGCACCGGCTTTGGTGGTGTATCTTTGGTCGCTCAGCACGATGGGTCAGTATGGCTGGTACTGGGCACAGATTGGTTGGTTGGCGTCGTTTGTGTTTGCCGCCGGTGCGGCGCTCAGGTTGGCGCGGTTCAACACCCAGGTGGGGATTCAGGACAAGCGCTTTTTTCGGGGGCTGCCAAGTCCCGCGGCCGCGGCGGTGATCGCCGGTTTCGTGTGGATTTGCACGGATTCGTCAGTGGCTGGAGACAGCGTGACCATTCCGGCGTTGTCGTTGACCTTGGCCGCTGGCGGGCTGATGGTGAGTAACCTGCACTATTATAGCTTCAAGGACATCAAGCTGAACGAGCGGGTCCCCTTTGCCTATGTGCTGATTATCGTTGGCGGATTTATTCTGATTGCGCTCAATCCGCCGGCGATTCTGTTTCTAGGTTTTTTCTGTTACTTGCTGTCGGGTGTGTTGTTGGGCTGGCGGCGTCATCGCCGGTATCGCGCCCGGCGTAGCGAACATGCGGACGATTGACCCTAGATCCGTGGTGTTTGCGATGACGGATTTTACGCAACGTTGCGTTGCATTGATATTCGCCGGTCCAATTAGGGGCTGCGGCGGAAGGTTCTCGCGAGAGAATGGGTATGAGTGATAACAACAGGCTAATTATTTTCGATACGACGATGCGCGATGGGGAGCAAAGCCCGGGCGCATCCATGACGCGGGAAGAAAAACTTCGGATTGCCAAGGCCCTCGAACGCTTGCGGGTGGATGTGATCGAAGCCGGATTTCCTATCGCCAGCCCCGATGACTTTGCGGCCGTGCGGGCCGTCGCCGAAACCATCCGTGAAAGCGTGGTCTGCGGGCTTGCACGCGCCAAGGCGGAAGATATCGACCGTGCGGGTGAAGCGTTAAAACCCGCCAGTCGCGGCCGGATCCACACCTTTATTGCGACCTCGCCCATTCACATGAAGAAAAAGTTGGGTCTGGAGCCTGACCAAGTTGTGGAGCAAGCAGTCTGGGCGGTCAAGCGGGCTCGGCAGTTTACTGACGACGTGGAATTCTCACCGGAAGACGCGGGTCGTTCGGAACCGGAATTTTTGTGTCGCATTGTAGAAGCGGTTATCGATGCGGGCGCGACAACCATCAATATTCCCGACACGGTCGGATACGCCGTTCCGGAACACTTCGGTGCCCTGATCGGAAAACTGCTCAATCAGGTGCCGAACGCAGACAAAGCTGTGTTTTCCGTTCATTGCCACAACGATTTGGGTTTGGCAGTCGCCAACTCCCTCTCGGCCTTGTCGGCCGGGGCCCGGCAGATTGAATGCACGATCAATGGTCTGGGAGAACGGGCCGGGAACGCTGCGCTGGAAGAGATCGTGATGGCGGTGGTCACCCGCCGCGACGTTTTCGGGTTGGATGTCGGTATTGATACCAGCCAGATCGTGCCGTGTTCTCGCTTGGTGTCCACCATTACCGGATTTCCTGTGCAGCCGAACAAGGCCATCGTCGGGGCCAACGCATTCGCTCACGAGTCCGGCATCCATCAGGATGGCGTTCTCAAGAGTCGCGAGACCTACGAGATTATGTTGGCGCAGGATGTGGGCTGGGATACCAATCGTTTGGTTTTGGGCAAGCATTCCGGCCGCAACGCGTTCAGAACCCGGCTGGCTGATCTGGGGTTGGCGTTCGATTCGGAAACAGAATTGAACGAAGCCTTCCAGCGTTTCAAGGAACTCGCCGACAAAAAACACGAGATCTATGACGACGATCTGATGGCGCTGGTGACGGATGTGGAGTGGTCCAGCAGCAATGAGCGCGTGCAGTTGTTGTCCTTGCGTGTCTGCTCGGAAACCGGTGAAACGCCCCTGGCTCGAGTGGGGCTAAAGGTCGACGGCGAAGAAATCGTGGTGGAAAGCGACGGTGCCGGCCCGGTGGATGCCTCGTTCCGTGCGATAGAAAAGGCCTGCGAGAGCGGCGGGCAACTGCTGTTGTACTCGGTCAACAACATCACCAGCGGGACCGATTCACAGGGTGATGTGACGGTGCGCTTGGGCGTGGATGGTCGGATCGTCAACGGTCAAGGTGCCGATATCGACATTGTCATCGCCTCGGCAAAAGCGTATGTGAATGCCCTGAACAAACTGATGTCGCCGGGTGTGCGTGCCCATCCTCAGCACGGCGATATCTAGTCGAGTCTGCGAATGAGTATGGACCCGGACCGCCGCACCGCGTACCTAAAGCGGCTCGGCGTGACGCCACTAAGCTACAACTTGTCGCCGGCAGCGACTGGGGCGCCGGTTGGCCAGCCGAATTTATCGGATACATCGAATCTTGAGTCCCTGGAATCGGTCAGGTTCGAGCCCGATTCCGCGGAAGCGATACTCGCATTGGGTTGGGAAGAACTCGAACAACGCGTCAGCACGTGCGAAGCGTGCGAGCTGAGTCGTGGCCGTACCCAAACGGTTTTCGGCACGGGCAGCCGTAATGCGCGCCTGGTAGTCGTAGGTGAGGCGCCCGGTGCGGAGGAAGACCTTCGTGGCGAACCGTTCGTCGGGCGAGCGGGGCAGTTGCTCGACCAAATGCTCGCGGCGGTCGGACTTCGACGTCAAGATGTGTATATTTGCAATATCGTCAAATGTCGCCCGCCGGGCAACCGCAACCCGACGGCTGAAGAGGCATCGGCCTGTGCGCCGTATCTGCGACGTCAGCTACAGCTGCTCGAACCGGAGCTCATACTGGCGGTCGGCCGGGTCGCAGCCCAAAACCTGCTTCAGGTGGCAAGCAGTATCGGTGCTCTGCGAGGCCGGATGCATCCGTTACCGCAGGACTATGGGACAGATGGTAGCGTACCGGTGATCGTGACTTATCACCCCGCGTATTTGTTGCGGTCGCCGGAAGATAAGGGGAAAGCCTGGCAGGATTTAAAGTTGGTCATGCAACAACTGCGGGGTAAAAGTCTGTGAGCGCACAACTACAGTGGGATCCGGATGTCATTACGCGTCCGCTGGGTTTCGAAGACCTGGAGGACGTCATGATTATCGAGCGGCGGGCTTACGATTTTCCTTGGACTCAGGGTATTTTCTCGGACTGCCTGCGCGCCGGATACTGCGCCTGGTGTTTGGAGTTGCGTGGTCGTTTGCTGGCCTACTGTGTCATGTCCGTCGCGGCGGGTGAAGCCCACATACTGAATCTTTGTGTTGACCCTGCCTACCACGGCATCGGTATGGGTGGGCGCTTGCTGACCCACATGACGAAAGTGGCCTCCGGGCACGGGGTCGATCATGTGCTCTTGGAAGTTCGACCCTCGAACCTGGCCGCGATCGCACTGTACCATCGAATGGGGTTCAACAAGATCGGCGAGCGACCCGGCTATTATCCCGCCGGGGGCGGTCGCGAAGACGCCGATGTGATGATTCTCCAGCTATAGCGGAATTCTCTGCACTCCTCAGCCTATTCCTTTAGACTATCCAGTTATTTTGATTCTGCAGATGCACTAGCCACCAATTCTATGCCCGATATTGCTCAAGAAGCCGCGAGACGCCGCACGTTCGCGATTATTTCTCATCCTGATGCGGGGAAAACCACGCTCACCGAAAAGCTATTGCTCTTCGGCGGCGCGATCCAGTTGGCCGGGGCCGTCAAAGGGCGAAAGGCCGCTCGGCACGCCACGTCCGACTGGATGGAGCTTGAGAAACAGCGGGGAATTTCCGTTACTACCTCGGTGATGCAGTTCCCGTTCCGCGGCCGGATCGTCAACTTGCTCGATACCCCGGGGCATGAGGACTTTTCGGAAGATACCTATCGAACCCTCACTGCGGTGGATTCCGCGCTGATGGTGATTGACTGCGCCAAGGGGGTCGAGGAACGGACCATTAAGCTAATGGATGTTTGCCGACTCCGAAATACGCCGATTTTTACCTTCATCAACAAGCTGGACCGCGAGGGCAAAGACCCGCTGGAGTTGTTGGATGAAGTGGAAAGGGTGTTGAAGATCCAGTGTGCGCCGGTTACTTGGCCCATCGGTATGGGGCGCCATTTGAAGGGCATCTACCACATGCTTCAGGATCGTGTGTACGTCTATGCCCCGAAAAAGGACGGCCGGATCCATGAAGGACCGGTGTTGGAAGGTTTGGAGAGCGATGAGGTGGCCCGTTTGCTCGGCAGCGACGCCGATGCCCTGATGGAAGAGCTGGAACTGGTCCGCGAGGCCAGCCACCGTTTCGATCTCGATGCTTACCGCGCCGGTGAGCAAACACCGGTATACTTTGGCTCGGCCGTCAATACCTTCGGTGTGCGTGAGCTGCTGGAGGATTTCGTCGAACACGCGCCGCCGCCTCAACCGAGTCAGACCGAACAGCGAACGGTGGAGCCGGCAGAGCCCAATCTCTCGGGTTTCGTATTTAAGATCCAAGCCAATATGGATCCGGCCCACCGCGACCGTATCGCGTTTATGCGAGTGTGTTCCGGGCGCTTCGTCAAAGGTATGAAGCTGCGCCATGTCCGTTTACAGCGCGATATGAAAATTCCCGATGCGTTGACCTTCATGGCCTCTGATCGGGAACAGGTGGACGAGGCCTATCCGGGCGATATTATTGGCCTGCACAATCATGGCACCATCAGTATCGGCGATACCCTCACGCAAGGGGAAACACTCACTTTCACCGGTATTCCCAACTTTGCGCCCGAGCTCTTTCGGCGGGTGGTGCTAAAGGATCCCCTCAGAACGAAAGCCTTGCACAAGGGGCTGACCCAACTCTCTGAAGAGGGTGCTACCCAGTATTTTCGACCACTGTTCGGCAACGAGTTGATTCTCGGCGCGGTGGGTCCGTTGCAGTTCGATGTGGTGGCCTACCGGCTGAAGGCGGAATACGGCGTTGATTGTGTGTTCGAGCCGGTGCAGGTCGCTACCGCCCGATGGGTAGAGTGCTCGGATCCCAAGCATTTACGTGATTTCCGCAACAAGCTCGAGGAACATCTGGCATTGGATCATACCGAGTCACTGGTCTATCTGGCCCGCACTCGGGTCAATTTGCAATTGACCGAAGAACGTTGGCCGGAAGTTATATTCAGCGCAACTCGTGAACATGGTGTGGCGCCCGCGGAGTAATGCCTCAGGCCCTGGCCGTCCGGCCATCGCGAACCGTCACCGCTTCGGTGGCTATCGTCGCTTGGCCTGCGAATGCGGTGATGGTGCTTAACGCGAGGGTGCCAGCGGGTGGCTCACGGCTTTGATCTTGGTCTGCCAGTACGAACGTACCGGATGCAGCCGCCGGATGCGTCGGCGCAAGGCTGACACGCCATCGGTGTTCTCGCCACCGGTGTATCGGAGCTGAATATACAGACGCGTGATGTGCCAGATCGCCTCGGCCAAATCTGGTCGGGTTGCCGCGGCTCGTTGTGCGAAATCCATCGGTCCTTCGGAGGGTTTTCGAACCAGGCCGGAACGGGCCATGCGACGACAGAATCGATCAAACTCGCGGGCCAGCGGATCGCTAGCGACCGGTCTTGCCCGGTGTACCAAAAACAGCCCCAAACCGCTGAGCAGCACTGTGCACAGGATGGTCAGCGTGAGCACCATCCGACTCGGCGACGCGTCGCGCATCCCCAGTTTTTCCAGGGCGCGTTTTTGGCGTTCGGGCCCGTAGGCCAAAACCCACTCGTTCCAACGATGATTTGCTGCATCCCAAGCTAAGCGAACTTGGAGCAATGTGGCGTTTTGGCGCAGGGCGCGTAAGGTCAAGGGGCCTTCGTTGGCGTATACGGAATCCATGCCCTGTTCGATTCGGGCGGGGGAGACTGCAGCGGTGGGGTCGATACGAATCCACCCGCGGTTTTCGATCCAGACTTCTGACCAGGCGTGGGCATCCGATTGCCTCACGATGTAGTAGTCTCCTAACGGGTTGAGCTCACCGCCTTGATATCCCACAACCACCCGCGCGGGAATTCCCGCGGCGCGCATGAGGAACGTGAACGCGCTGGCGTAGTGTTCGCAGAATCCCCGGCGTGTGTTGAACAGGAAATCATCGACCGAGTCGGAATCAAGCGGTGGCGGATTCAAGGTATAAAAGAACGCCTTGTTACGAAACATAGCCAGGGACCGCTCGATGATTTGAATATCATCCAGTCCCTCGGAGCGCCAATCGGATACCAGACGGCGGGCGCGCGAGTTGCCCTTGAGCGGCAATGCCAAAGCCGATTGTCGTCGGTCTGGCGGCAATTCCGGCTCTAGACGATATTGGGTATAAGAGGTGACGTGGTATTGCAGCCGATCGAGTATCGGGTCTTTGGCAAGCATGTGGCGGTCACTGAATGTGACGTTGGAAAGCGATGTGGCCATGGGCACGTCCAACGCAAGCAACCACTTTTCCCCATGGGGTTCCAGCGTGACTTCGTAGGATATGGCCCCTTTTTCGGGTCGGATGTCGATCTTCGAGGTTGAGTCGTTGCTGCTGCCGGTCGTCCAGCTTTGTCCATTGAAATCCCATAGAATCGGGCCGCGCCAATAACGTTGGCTTGGCGATGGCGCCGCGCCGTTGAAACGAACGCGAAATGCCACCGCGTCGGACAAGCTGAGCTGGCTGATATTCCCCGGTGAGAGATTGTCGCTCAGGCCGGTCGTTGCGTTGCTTCCGGTATTCGGCAATCCCCAAAGCGGGCCTGAGAGCCGAGGGAAAAGAACGAACAGCACCAGCATGACCGGCAACGCTTGGATCAGCATTCTTCCTGCCTGTCGAAGACCCGCGCGGGTCGGGATCGCGCCCGCGGGCTGGTTCACCAGCACCAAGGCGGTTGATATCACCACCAGCGTTGGTATGGCGTAGAGGGTCATGGGGATGGATTGGCTGAACAAAAAGTTGGCAGCGAGCAGAAAGTAGCTCAGGAACAGTAGCAACATCGCGTCGCGGTGAGAGCGGGTCTCCAGGAGCTTTAGCGCCACCATGGTGACGAGCAATGCGACGCCGGAATCATGGCCATTGATGCGGCCGTAGCTGCCATAGACTGCGGCAAAGCCGGCGACAGCCAAGGTCAATTGCACTATCCGGGAAGGGGACCGCCAATTTTTCCGGGTTGCGAACCATCGCCAGATACCACAAGCGACCGCCAACGCGATGGTCCATAGCGCCACGTGCCAAACGTGAGGCAGAACGGCCAAGCCGAGGCAGATAAGCAACCATTCGGTGGTGCTGCGATCCAGAAGACTGGCTTGTCTCATTCGTCCATTCCGGTTCGGGGCAGGTTGTGCAGCGCCAGCATACGCAGGCAGGCCTCCCGATGGTCCGATCCCAGCGACGGCGAACGCTGTCCGCTCGATAGTTTCAAGCCGTAAGGGCGCTCGTCGCGTTCACACTCAAGTAGCAAGCGGCACAGCTGGGAAAGCCCGAGTTCTACGTCTCGCGTCTCAAGTGCGGACAAATCGAGCCAGATTTCATGACCTGCACTCGCGCTGAATTGTTTGGTCAGCAGGCCTTGCTCCCGGGCCAGTGCCGTCCACAGTATGTGGCGAAACGGGTCGCCGTGGTGGTAGTCACGCAGGCTATGGAAATCCTCAGAACTGCCGATGCGTCGCGACGGATTTCGTCCATAACCGTGAGTCGCGGAGTTGACTGTGGGCGGTGATTCGGCTGGTGCCGGGTAGACCAGGCTGTCGGTGTCGGGTTGGACGAAAGACCACGCCCGGAACAGGCCGAGGGGATGCTCGGTGCTGATACGAAAACGGGGAGCTTTTAGATACCCCCGGCACGTGCTGTCGACGCCGATGCGAACTTGCGCACGTTCGTGGGGTGGTACGTGCACGTGCTGAGTGTCACCGTTTGGCCCTTCGACGGAAATGCTGTAGCGCATGAAGTCGTTGGGGTTCTCCAAAAACAACCGGAAATAGGCGCGTTCGGAGGCAAAGACCGGCTCCGCGCCGATGCTCCAGATCCTGAGGCCTAAAAGGTTTTGATGGGTGTGATGCATGGCGACAAATGCCAATGCGCCGAGTAAGAAACAGGTGGCGAAGGCCATGCTATTGCCATAATTCATGGCGCCCAGCAACATCACCAAGAGCATGATGCCGAACAACACACCGTAACGGGTCGGCAAAATGTAAATGCGTTGCCGACGCAGGGTGATCACACCGGCTTGCCTCGGGTGCCGATGGGCGACCCAGCCGAGAATCAGGCGATCTAGTCGACTCAGCCCCGGCATGGCTAAGGAATCGGTACGGCTTCCAGGAGGTGCTCACCGACATTGTTGCGATCACCGGCGCCATCGGTTCCCTGTAGACGGTGGTTGACGACCGGACCGATTATGGCTTGCACGTCTTCGGGCAGGGTATGGTTGCGTCCGTTGATATAGGCCCACGCCTGTGCAGCCCGTACCAAGGCCAAGCCCGCACGCGGTGAGAGACCCTCGCGGAATGCTCCGCTTTCACGCGTATAGCGTGTGAGGTCCTGCACGTATGCGACCAACGCGTCGGCCAGATGCACTTGCGCGGCTTCGGCTTGAAGGGCGAGTAAGCGGGTCGGGCCCATCAAGGGTTGTAGCTCCCGTAGCAATTCGCGGCGGTCGTGACCGAGCAGCAGCGCACGTTCGGCGTCCGCATCGGGATACCCCAGCTCCAAGCGCATCAGAAATCGATCCAGCTGTGATTCGGGTAGGGGAAAGGTGCCGGCCTGATGGCTGGGGTTTTGGGTCGCCACCACGAAAAACGGTTCAGGTAAACGGTGTGTGGTCCCGTCGACGGTGACTTGGCGTTCTTCCATCGCCTCTAGCAGTGCGCTTTGGGTTTTGGGGGTTGCCCGGTTGATTTCGTCTGCCAGGACCAGTTCCACGAAAACCGGGCCGGGGTGAAAAACGAACTCGTCTGATTCGCGTTTGAAAATCGTGGTGCCGGTGACATCGCCGGGCAACAAGTCACTGGTGAATTGGATTCGCTGGAATTCCAACCCAAGGGTCAAAGCCAGCGTGTGGGCCAGGGTTGTTTTACCGACGCCGGGGACATCTTCGATTAGCAGGTGGCCGCGCGCGAGCAGGCAAGTAAGCGCCAACCGAATTTGTTTGTCTTTGCCCAGAATGACGTCACCAATCTGGGATATCACGGCCGCCAGTGCATGGTCCTTCGGCTCGTTCGCGGCGAGGGGGGGTAGCATGTCATCATGCGTCAGCATAGGTATTGTTCTTGTCTCGGGCTGTTGCGTTTCGTACAGCATCGCGCGGGCGTTGTCGCAATTCTGAACACGGATTATTCGGGCTAGTCATGAGGTTTTCGGCCGGAATGAGTAGAATATTAGCTATCGAGCTTTGCACTCCGGGTGAATCAAGGCAAGAAATTTTCTGTTCAAAGAGGCGAGTCAATGGGGGAAGAAAAACGCGCTATGCGATGGTGGCATGTAGTGGCTAGCGTGCTGGCTGCTATGTTCGGGGTCCAAAGCGAGCAAAATCGCCAACGTGATTTTTCTGAAGGAAATCCGTGGATATTTATCGTCACGGGCGCGATGATGACGCTGTTGCTGATTTTGGTCCTGTGGTTGGCCGTGAAACTTATACTGGCCAATGCCGGTCTTTAAAGGCGCGATTGAAACGGCCGAGCACTCCCATAAAGGGTGCTGGTATGCACTTGAAGTATTGCATTGAAATCGGCGAGTAGAGGTGATTGATGTCCATTCGGGAGTTGATTAAGCAGTGGGAGGCCAGTGCCAAATCGGACTTGACGGCCCACGAGTACTGCGTTCGATTGTCGATCCACGATGCGGCGCGGGTCGCCGCTCTGGCAGAAATGTACGCCCAGCGCTCAGAATCCGAGATCATTACCGATCTCATCGGCGCGGCGCTGGATGAACTGGAAAGCTCCCTTCCGTATCAGGAAGGTCAGCGTGTGGTGGCCACCGACGAACAAGGGGATCCCATCTATGAAGACGCCGGTCCGTCGCGGCGGCTTTATGAACTCACGCAGAAGTTTGCTGCGCAACTCGAGGCAGACAGCCGAGGGGCGAAATAGCGTGCGCGGGACGACCCGCCAACCGAGTCGTCGCTGCGCACTGTGGGTCAGGTCAAACGGGCGATTCGAGCCCGTTGGGTGTCCAGTTCATTGATGGCTATTTTGATGGATTCTGCCCGGGCCTGCTCTTTTGCCACCACCGCGGTCGGCGCGTTGAGGGTGAACTGCGCGTTGTTGAGCTTTTTCTCCACCCGTTCGAGGTCTTGGTTGAGTTTATGAAGCTGCTTGTCCAGCCGTTCAAGCTCCGCCTCGGCGTCGATAATCCCCGCCATCGGCACCAGGATTTTTAGCGTGCCGATCAAGGCCGTGGCGGATTCAGGCGGTTCCTCGCCCGCCGCAAGATAGCGAATGCTCTCAACACGCGCCAGTCGGGACAGATAGCTTTCATAGGCGCTCACGCGAGTCCGGTCGGTGTCCGTCGCATCTTGAAGCACCACCGGGAGCGGCCGACTGGGTGCGATGTCCATTTCACCCCGTATCCGTCGTAGTCCGAGAATGAATGATTGCAACCATTCAATTTCGCCAATGGCTTGTTCGTCTTGCCCGGCGGCGTCGGCCACCGGATACGGTCGCAGGGAAATGGTCTCACCCGTCACGCCGGTCAGCGGCGCCACACGTTGCCATATGTCCTCGGTGATAAATGGCATCACCGGGTGCATCAGTCTCAGCAAAGTTTCCAGAACTTCTAGCAAGGTGCGGCGAGTCGCCCGTTTTTCCGCGGCGCTGGCCGCTGTACTTTGCAGTACGGGCTTGGATAGCTCCAGATACCAGTCGCAGTACTCGTTCCAAGTGAATTCATACAGTGCTTGCGCCGCAAGATCGAATCGGTAGCTGTCAATGTGTTGTCTGACTTCCGCGACTCGCGCATTGAGGCGTGCCTGAATCCAGCGATCCGGCACACTGTATTCCATCTGTCCGCCGCCCAGGCCGGCGTCTTCGCCTTCCACACTCATCAACACGTAGCGAGCGGCATTCCAGAGTTTGTTGCAGAAATTCCGGTATCCCTCGACACGGCCTAGGTCGAATCGGATGTCCCGGCCATGGGTGGCTAGTGCGGCGAAGGTGAAGCGCAGCGCGTCGGTGCCAAATGCGGGGATACCGTCCGGGAACTCTTTGCACGTGGCTTTTTCAATTCGGTGAGCCATCTGTGGCTGCATCAAACCGCGAGTGCGTTTCTGCACCAAGGATTCGAGATCGATGCCATCGATGAGGTCGATGGGGTCTAACACGTTGCCCTTGGATTTGGACATCTTCTGGCCCTGAGCGTCGCGCACCAGGCCATGCATGTAGATTTCTCGAAACGGGATGTCGCCTGCGAATTTCAGCCCCATCATGATCATTCGAGCCACCCAGAAAAAGATGATGTCGAATCCGGTGACCAGAACCGATGTGGGGTAGTAGTTTTTGAGTGCCTCCGTGTTGTCGGGCCAGCCGAGCGTTGAGAACGGCCACAGTGCCGACGAGAACCAAGTGTCCAGGACATCCGGGTCTCGGCTCAGTTGGGCCTCCGGCGACAATCCATGGCGCGTCCGCACATCCTGTTCGTCTCGTCCCACATAGACGTTGCCATGCTCGTCATACCACGCGGGGATTCGGTGACCCCACCAAATTTGGCGTGAAATACACCAATCTTCGATGTTGCGCATCCACTCGAAATAGGTTTTACGCCAGTTGTCGGGAACAAAACGGATGCGGCCGTTTTCAACTGCCTCGATGGCCGGTTGGGCAAGCGCCTCCGTACGGACGAACCATTGATCGGTCAGGTAAGGCTCGATGACTGCGCCGCTGCGGTCTCCTCGTGGGACCATCAAACGGTGATCGTCAATGCGTTCCAAAAGCCCTGCCGACTCAAAGTGTTCGATCACCTTTTTTCTAGCGTCGTAGCGATCCAGTCCCCGGTAGGCGGCTGGGTAAAGCGTGCACACCGATGGCTGCCCGGCCGCCGGATTACCGTCGTCGGTTAGATCGGCCTTCAATCGTGCATCGGGGGTCAAGATGTTGATCAGACCGTGCCAGGGGATTTCCGACAACGCTTCCTGGTGCCGGGTCCACACGGCAAAGTCGTTGAAATCATGGGCCGGGGTGATCTTAACGCAGCCGCTGCCGAATTCCGGGTCGACGTACTCGTCGGCGATGACCGGGATTAATCGTTCGGCGATGGGCAGCCAAACCTGGCGTCCGATCAGGCCCTGGTAACGGGCGTCTTCCGGGTGCACCGCCACGGCGGCATCGCCCAGCATCGTTTCCGGGCGGGTGGTGGCCACCACCAAATAGTGGTCGGTGGGTTGGCCTTTGTCATCGGCCAGCGGATAGCGGAAGTGCCACAAATGGCCTTTTTCTTCTTCCGAGATCACTTCCAAATCCGAGATTGCCGTGTGCAAAACGGGATCCCAATTTACTAACCTCTGCCCACGATAGATCAGATCTTCTTCGTAGAGCCGAACGAAAACCTCCACAACGGCTTTTGACAAGCCATCGTCCATAGTGAAGCGTTCGCGCGACCAATCCGGGGAAGCGCCCAGGCGGCGCAGCTGGCGGGAGATATGCCCGCCGGATTCTTCCTTCCATTGCCATACCCGCTCAATGAAGGCCTCACGTCCCAGATCGTGCCGGTTTTGCCCTTGGGCCGCCAGCTGGCGTTCCACCACCATTTGGGTGGCGATCCCGGCGTGATCGGTGCCCGGCTGCCAGAGCGTATTGTCGCCACACATGCGGTGATAGCGGATGAGAAGATCCATCACGGTGGACTGAAAGGCATGCCCCATATGCAATGTGCCGGTGACATTCGGCGGCGGAATCATGATGCAGTAGGAAGGTCCCCCGGGGCGGGGTGAAAAATATCCCTGCTCTTCCCAGTGTCGATACCAACGTTGCTCGATGGCGTGAGGGTCGTAAGCCTTTTCCATTTGTGTCCGTCGTTAGGTGAGTGGTTTGGCCCGTGGGTGGCCGTGTTACGCGCGCTTCTGCGGCGGTAAATTCAGCGTTTCCAAGGCATATCCCCGATCGCGATAGAAGCGAAATCGCTCTCGACCCGATTGGCGGTCCTGATCGTCGTCGGCAACGAGCTCCACCAACCGTTCGAACTGACCGAAGAACAAAGGTACCTCACGGGTGAGGTTGATCATGACATCGTGGACCCGCGGTTGTGGTCGGCTGTCATGGCCGATAACAACCGGACTGGTTTGATCATCGTGTTCATGGCGCACATGTGGAACAAAACTCCCCTGGCGAAAGGTCCAGAGGAGTTGGTCCACTCGCTCGGCGGCAATGGGCGATTCGGTATGCAGATAAACGCCGTGACCTTGTTGATAGGCTTTCTCTGCGATTCGACATGCCGCAATGAATCGTTCGTCGGTGCTCTGACGCGTGAGCACGTAGAAGCTGATTCGTGTCATCGGATGCGCTCAGGCGTCCACTTGGTTCATCAGATACTCGGTTAGCAACAATACGGGTCTGCCCGTTGCGTTTTTGCGTTTGCCCCCGTGCCAGGCGGTGCCTGCGATATCCAGGTGGGCCCAGTGGTCGTCTTCGACGAAGCGGGACAGGAAGCAGGCCGCTGTGATACTACCGGCGTCACGGCCGCCGACATTGGCCATGTCCGCAAAGGGGCTGTCCAGCTGCTTTTGGTAGGCACTCCAAACGGGCAATTCCCAGGCCCGATCACCGGTGGCTTCACCGGCGTGTAGGAGTGCTTTGGTCAGTGCCGGCGTGTTGCTGAACAGGCCCGTGGCGTGGTGGCCCAAAGCGACCACACAGGCTCCGGTGAGAGTGGCGATGTCGATGATGGTCACCGGTTCATAACGCTGGGCATAGGTGAGCGCATCGCAAAGCAGCAGTCGTCCTTCAGCGTCGGTGTTGAGAATCTCGATGGTTTTACCTGACATGCTGGTGACGATATCGCCGGGCTTGCTGGCCTTGCCGTCGGGTAAGTTTTCGCTGCTCGGTATGATCCCGATGACATTGATCGGCAGTTTGAGCGTCGCGACAGTCAGCAGGGAACCTAGCACGCTGGCGGCGCCGCACATGTCATATTTCATTTCATCCATCGCTGCGGCGGGCTTGATGGAGATGCCGCCGGAATCGAAGGTCACCCCCTTACCTACCAATACATAGGGCCTGGAGCCGTCTTTGGTGCCGGTGTATTCCATCACGATCAGCTTGGCAGGTTGTTCGCTGCCTTTGGCGACCGACAGCAGTGCCCCCATGCCCAGCGCTTCCATGTCGGACTCATCCAGAACTTTGGTCTCGATGGCGGGCAAGTCTTTCGCCAGCTGGAGTCCTTGATCGGCCAGGTAGCTGGGTGTGCAGACGTTACCGGGGAGGTTACCCAAATCTCGCGCCAGGCTTACGCCTTTGGAAATGGCAACACCGACATCGATCGCTTGTTCAGCGGCCGCCAAGTCGCGGCGCGTCTCCAAGCCCATAATTAGGCTGCGCAGCCGTCCTTCCGGTTCGGCCTCTTTCGTTTTGAAACGGTCGAAACGGTAAGATGCCTCTTCGGTATGAATCACCGTTTCTTTGACTTTCCAGTTGACATCACGTCCGCGGACGTTCAGATCGGTCAGGTAGCTGATGGCGTCTCGCGTGCCTGTTCTGTTCAACGCTCTGACCGCAGCACGTGTGGCTTGCCGAAAACGCTCGTCATCGAAGTCCCGCTCTCGACCACAGCCCACTAGCAAGACCCGATCACACAAGGTGTTGGGGACATTGTGCACCAGCAAGGTTTGGCCGGCTTTTCCATCCATGTCGCCTCGACGGAGAATGCCGCCGATATATCCATCACTGACCTGGTCAATCCGCTCCAGCGCTGCACTGGGTTTTCTGCGTTCGAACACGCCCACCACGATACATGGCACGCGTTGCTTTTCCGGGTTGCCGCTTTTTGCTCCGTACTCCATCAGTCCACTCCTGATACGTGAACTCTCACGTGACGACAGCCGCATGGCCGTCGTCACAGTGACCAATTAATTTCATTGGATAATGAGGGTTCGTTTGATTATGGCGATAATTAACCGCTGCAATTTGCAAGAAATCTGCTTCGATTCGGACCGTTTGTTGCGCTATCACTAAATCTCCGGCCCAATCGACACTGGTTTGTCTTTCTCTACGTCGTTATGATCTCGAATCACAATATTCTAGTGAAAACGATTAGTTATTTGAAATTTTCCGCATAACCCTGATTTTACTCCCAGATGCTCGGATTGTTCGAACGCGGCCTAATACGCGAAGTTTTGCAGCTGACCGCCGTCGTGCTCCTGATTTTGCTCCTAATTATGGTGGGCGCACAGTTTGCGGCTTTGTTTGCGCTGGCGTCCGCCGGACAGGTTCCACTGGGTGCCATCGCACCGCTGGCCTCTCTTGATGCGGTCCAGCAGTTGGTGCTGCTCCTTCCGGTTGCCTATTACGTCGCCATCCTGACGTCCGTGGGTCGGATGTACCGGAATCACGAGGCTTACGCTTGGGCCGTCGCAGGCGTCGGGCCAGCCCGGATCTACCGGCCATTGTTCTTGATCGCCATTGTATTGTCGGGACTGACCGGCTATTTGTCATTGGAGCTGGCCCCGTCCGCCGCCGCGGAATCAAAGCAGCTTCGTGCCGAGGCGGAAAGAAATGCCCGTTTCGGGTTGGGGGTGGCCGGACGATTCCAGAGTTTCGAATCGGGTCGAATTGTCCTCTACGCCGGCCAGGTAAGACCGGGTTCGGGAGAGTTGGAGGACGTGTTCATCCATATGGATGAACAGGATCAACCCATCACCATCCGTGCCAAGCGGGGGAAGCTCGAGCCCCAGGACGAGATATCGCAAGTGCTTCGTCTATTCGATGGAACGCGCTATGAGGGCGTTGTGGGTTCCGGTGGTTATCGGGTGATCCATTTTCGCGAACAGGGTTTTCGCTATGAACTTCCGGCTGCGGAACCTTCGCGTCTCCACCGCAAAGCGATATCGACCGAAGAACTGATGTCGGAGCCGCGAAGCCGGGCCGATTGGGCGGAATGGCATTGGCGTCTCGCGGCGCCTAGTGCGGTTTGGGTGTTGGCTTTGCTCGCGGTCCCTCTCGCGCGTGTCTCGCCAAGACAACGAAGCGCGGGTTTGATCCTGGGTATTTTGATCTACGTTTTTTACTCCAATCTGATGGGTTTGGGACGATCGTGGATGGCCCAAAAACTGATTTTGCCGATTTTCGGTCTTTGGTGGGTTCATTTGTTGTTTGTCTTGCTCGCCTTGGTGTTATTGGCCCGGCAGGATGGCTGGCGCTGGGTTTTCGCCGCGGGCTGGCGTCGGGGACAGCGCAGACAATGAGCCGTCTCGACCGCTACATCATGTGGGCTGTGCTGGCAGGTTCTATCCAAGTGGCGGGTGCGTTGCTGGCCTTGTTGTCCGTTGCCAATGTGCTTTCGCAATTGGAAGTGCTGGACGACACGCAATTTTCCCTGATGGAGCTATTTGCATACGTTCTGCTGCGTTTACCGCATCTGGCCTATGAGGCGTTTCCGGTCGCTGTGTTGGTGGGCACTTTGTTGGGGGTTGGTGCCCTCTCGAGCAGCGGTGAACTGGTGGCCATGCGTGCAGCGGGTGTTTCGGTGTTGCGGATGGCCCGATCGGGCGCCATCGCGGGTTTGGTGTTGGGGCTCGGTTTGTTTGTGGTCGGTGAGTGGATCGCCCCGGCCACCGAAAACACCGCCCAGGAATTGCGTGCGCTTTCTTCCGGTGTTCATCCCGGCACTCGTCTGAAAGATACGATCTGGATTCGAACGGGCGATCGGTTTGTCGGTATCGAGCGCGTGTTGTCAGAAACGTTGGTGCAAGGCGTAAAGATTTATGAATTCGATAAATCCCGGCAGCTTACGCGGGTTATTTCGGCGAATAGAGCTCGTATCGAAGGTGATGGATGGCGATTGTGGGACGTAACCGGAACCCGGTTTACACCGGGGAAATTGGAAGATTTTACGGCTCAGTCCGAGTGGTTGCCGGTGCCGATCCAGTCGCGGATTTTGCGTGTTTTCCTGGTTAAGCCCGAGTCACTCTCGTCCATAGGGTTATATCGCTACATTTCATATTTGGAAAGCAACGATTTGGAAAGCGGCGCCTACGCGGCATTGCTTTGGCAGAAGTTGACTTCCCCGATCACCGTGATTGTGCTGGTTTTGATGGCGTTCCCATTTGTATTCTCCCGGCTTCGTGAAGGGGGCGTCGCCCAACGTATCGTCACCGGGATTTTCGTAGGTGTGGCCTATTATCTTTTTAACGGCGCCGTGGTCAGTGGGGGGCAGGCTTTCGGCCTGCATCCAGCTGTGGCGACGTTGATGCCCAGCATGGTATTGGCGGTAGTGGCCTTGTTGGCCACTGCGCGTGTGCGCTGATCCCGCTCCGGGTGTTCTCTCGGCACGAGTAAATTATCAGCGGACAAATCGTTTTCCGACCGATGGGCTTATCCCCAAGACTTGGGTCGTTTTACCAGTACCGTTCCCGACAAACGGTCGTGCCATGTCATGTTGTCGCGGTCGACCCATTGCCAAAGAAATCCCAGACCGAAACTTGCCCAGGACAGCAAGGCGGCGGCGAAGCGGATGATGGCCCGTTTCCAGGTCACCGGTTGTCCGTCGTTGCTCAGCAACTGAATACGCCAGGCGCGCATCCCCAAGGTTTGGCCTCCATGAGTCCAGAAGCCACCGAAAAACAGCCCGGCAATCGCCAGCAGATAAAATATATAGAGCCCGTCGCCAGCGGGCACGGCTTGGCCACCCCGCACAATGACGATCGGGATGGTGCCAATCATCCAAAGTGCGAGTAGTAGCAGACTGTCGTAGAAGGCGGCCGCCACGCGTCGCAGCAGTCCGGATTTCTGCAAGGTGTTTTGATCGATCTGTTGCGATGGTTCCATAGCGGTAATGGCGATGCGGTTTAAGGCGGCCGATTATAACAGCCTACGTCGGCGCGATGGGCTGGGTTATCGACCGGTAGGAATGGGTGAGCCTCGTCGACCTGCAACCATTGGATTGGCCTGTGCCATCGGTGAGCAGGACTTGAATGTCAACGGTTAAGCTGCAAATATGCCGTGCTTATATCAGTGCGTCGTGGAGCTTTTTCCGACAGGCGTAGATAACAAGTTCGTGCAGTTGCCCGGTGTCAAACGTCAACCAACCTAGAATCATCCCTCGCCAAGACCATCCCGTTTCCCGTTCGAGGATTTCCGAGCAGGCCTTGAAGGTCTTGTACCGACTCAAGAAAGAGAGTTTTGAAGCCTACCTGGTAGGCGGTGGCGTGCGCGATATGTTGCTCGGGGCACAACCCAAAGATTTCGATGTGGCCACCGATGCGTTGCCTGACGAGGTCCGGGGGATCTTTTCCAACTGTCGGTTGATCGGCCGGCGTTTTCGTTTGGCCCACATTCATTTCGGCCGCGAAATTATCGAGGTCGCAACCTTTCGAGGCAGCCATGACACCCAGGAGGGGGACGTGGACGCCCAGCTCGACGAGACCGGCCGTATCCTGCGCGATAACGTTTATGGTTCGATCGAAGAAGACGTTCTTCGGCGCGATTTCACAGTCAATGCCCTGTATTACAACATTCGCGACTTCGCCATCTACGACTATGTCGGCGGTATGGGGGATCTCGAACGCAAGGTGTTGCGCTTGATCGGTGATCCGCATACCCGTTATCGGGAAGATCCCGTTCGCATGTTGCGGGCTGTGCGGTTCGCGGCCAAGCTCGATTTCACTATCGACGAGCATACCGAGCAAGGAATTTTCGACTTAGCGGCTTCTTTACGCGATATTTCCTCCGCCCGTCTGTTCGACGAGTGTCTGAAGCTATTGATGTCGGGCCAGGCTGTGGCTACTTTCCGCTTACTCAGGCACTACGGGTTGTTTGCTCATCTCTTTCCGGGCACCGAAGCCGTCCTGCAATCGGAGGGCCCCGATGGGCCGACGATGACACTGCTCAACCGAGCTTTTCAGAACACTGACGAGCGCATCGCCCAGGGTAAACCCGTGACACCCGCTTTTTTGTTCGCCGCGTTGCTGTGGGGGCCTGTCCGGGATGCGGCAACGGCTGGGGTGGAACAAGGATTGCCCGTTGCGGTTGCCCTCCAACAGGCCGCGGCGTCCGTGGTGGATGCGCAGCTCAAACACGTCAGTTTACCCAAACGTTTTCGCGCGCCCATGTTTGAAATCTGGCATTTGCAGTCGCGATTTGAGCGCCGTCATGGCAAGCGGGTGTGGCAGTTGATGGCGAAACCCCGTTTCCGCGCGTCCTATGATTTTCTGTTGTTACGCGCAGAGGCTGGCGAAGTGGAAGGCGAACTCGCGGAGTGGTGGACGCGTTTTCAAGACGCCGATCGCGACGAACAGGATCGGATGTTGGCGGCGAGCAATGGCGGTTCCAAGCCGCGCAAGCGTCGGCGTCGCCGGCGTCCTGCCCGGTCGGTTTCGCCCGCGGCGGACGAATGATCGCACCGTCAGCGAAACGCGCGCGCGCCGCGCAGGCGTTTATCGGTCTGGGCAGCAACCTGGATGATCCTCTCAAGCAAGTCCGGCAAGCGGTGGTTGAACTGAATGCGTTACCAGATTGTTGTGTGGTGGCGCGCTCCCGCTTTTACCGCACCGAGCCGGTTGGTCCGCCCGGGCAACCGGATTATGCCAACGCGGTGGTGCAGCTCGAGACCGAACAGTCGCCGGGCGCCTTGCTCACGGCGTTGCAGCAGCTTGAATACGCGCGCGGTCGCGAGCGGGGCGGGGAGCGATGGGGACCACGCCCCTTGGATATGGATATACTGCTTTACGGTCCAGAGGTCATCGCGACAGCACGTTTGACCGTTCCCCATCCCCGCATTTCGGAACGGGCTTTCGTGCTGGTGCCGCTTGCTGAACTGGCGCCGGATTTGGTGATTCCGGGGCACGGCACGGTGCGCGGGATACGGAATCGCGTGGGGGATTGGGGCGTTCGAGTTTGGACGGATTGAATCGGTGAGAGAAGAAATACAGCACCGCTATATTGCGATTGAAGGGCCGATCGGGGTGGGTAAAACCACGTTGGCGCGCAGATTGGCGGACACGCTACAGGCCGAACTCCTGCTGGAGAATGCTGAGGAAAACCCGTTCTTGAAACGGTTTTATCAGGACGCTAAGGCCGGTGCGCTCTCGGCGCAACTGTTCTTTTTGATGCAGCGCGCACAGCAGGTCGCCGATCTTCGGCAGCAGGACATGTTCGCATCCTATCGGGTGGCGGATTTTATGCTGGAGAAAGACGCCTTGTTTGCCGAGGTGACGCTGGATCCGGACGAATTCGCGTTATACCGACGGGTATACGAGCTTCTCGCGCCCGAAGCGATGCAGCCGGATCTGGTGGTGTATCTTCAGGCGCCGGTGGAGGTGCTGCTCCGGCGGGTGATGAAACGCGGGATTGGATATGAGCGAACGATCACCCGCGACTACCTCGCGCGCCTTAACGACGCTTATACCCGGCTGTTCCATCAGTACACCGCTTCGCCCTTGTTGATCGTCAATGCCGCCGAGATCAATTTAGTTGATGGCGATGAGGAATATCGATTGTTGATGGAACAGATTGCCGGGATTCGATCGGGCCGTCACTATTTCAATCCGGGGCCGGCGTTGCTTTGAGCCGGCAACGGTTATCTTCGACAGGAATCTGCCATGTACAAAGATACGCAGACCGGGGCGACCGCCGCACCCTTGTCCATCAGTCGGCTAAAGAAAATGAAGCGCGATGGCGAGAAAATCGCGTGCCTGACCGCTTATGATGCCAGTTTCGCCGTGCAGGCAGACCAAGCCGGTGTCGATCTGGTGCTGGTGGGTGATTCCTTGGGTATGGTGATCCAGGGACATGAAACCACCGTTCCGGTCACGGTAGATGACATCGTTTATCACACCAAAATGGTGGCACGGGGCTTGTCGCGTGCGTTTTTAGTCGCGGACATGCCGTTCGCCAGCTACGGCAGTGTTGAAGCGGCTTATTCAAACGCGGCGCGGCTTATGCAGGAAGGTGGTGCCCGGATGGTTAAGCTGGAGGGTGGGCCGGTCCAGATCGGACTGGCCGAGTACCTCGCCGGACGTGGCATCCCAGTCTGCGCCCATTTGGGGTTGCAGCCTCAGTTTGTCCACAAGCTCGGGGGGTATAAGGTCCAAGGCCGGGAAGCCAGCGCGGCAGAGGCCATGCGGGACGATGCCAAGCGACTCGTGGAAGCGGGTGCCGATCTGTTGTTGCTTGAGTGCGTGCCCAGCGTGCTGGCCAAGCAAATTGCTACGGAGGTGTCGGTGCCGGTAATCGGTATCGGCGCCGGGCCCGACGCGGATGGCCAGATTTTGGTCATTTACGATATTTTGGCCATCAGTGCCGGTAAACGACCCAAATTCTCCAAAGATTTTCTCCAAAGCAGCGGATCCATTCCGGCCGCTTTGCAGGCCTACGTCCGGGCGGTGAAAGAACGCCAGTTTCCGGAGCCGATACACGAATTCGTTTAGATGTCATGACCATGCGCGTGATTGAAGATCTGAAACCATTGCGGGATATGGTTTATGGCTGGCATTGCGGTGGCTCGCGAGTCGCCTTGGTGCCGACGATGGGCAACTTGCATCCTGGACATCTGAGCTTAGTTGAGCGGGCAAAGCGCGAGGCCGATCGGGTTGTGGTCAGTATTTTCGTCAATCCCACCCAATTCGGCGAGAATGAAGACTTCGGTGCTTACCCCCGAACGCCATCGGAAGACGAACGGCAGCTGCGGGAGGCGGGTGCTGATGTGCTGTTTCGGCCTTCCGCCCAGCTCATGTATCCCGAGGGATTACCGCCTGCCTGCTGGATCGTCGTACCGGAGATTTCGGACGTGCTATGCGGTGCCAGCCGGCCGGGGCATTTTCGCGGCGTGGCGACGGTGGTGGCCAAGTTGCTCAACATGGTCTCGCCGGATGTGGCGGTCTTCGGAGAGAAAGATTTTCAGCAACTGGTAATTATTCAGCGCGTGGTTCGCGAGTTGCGGATACCGACCGATGTGGTAGGTGTTGGCATCCAGCGAGAGGCGAATGGGCTGGCCATGAGCTCTCGTAATCAGTATCTGACACCCTTGGAGCGCCAGACAGCCGGCGAGATCTACACAGTGTTGAATTGGATAAAGGAACGTGTCGAGGCAGGAGATCACGATTTCGGGGCGTTGGAACAAGCCGCGGCAGACCGTTTGGCTGAAAAAAACTTCCGTGTGGACTATGTCGCCATTCGCTGCGCGAAGAATTTACGAACGCTGCAGGCCGGCGATTCTGAGGGCGTTGCGCTGGTCGCCGCGCGTTTGGGAAAGGCCCGTTTAATTGACAACGTACGGGTTACGCTGAAATGATATTGTCCTAGCTCATCCCAAAGCAGGGTGAGTTGGGCCGGCTGCCCCGAAGTCGGTGAGGGGTTGCTCATCACGTTTTGACTACCGACCGTTGCCCGACTTGCGGTGCGGTTTGATTTCCGCGAGAATTTGCGGCCCCCTTAATATAAAGCGGGAGAAGGGACCCACAATCGGGTTGGTGGTAGAATTAGCGCCTGAGAAAGTCATGAGCCCGGGCGCGTACGAATCAACCGAGATCTGCCAAGATGCATGTAACTTTGTTAAAAGCCAAGCTGCACCGCGCGTGTGTAACCCATGCCGAGTTGGAGTATGAAGGCTCCTGCGCCATTGATGGAAGTCTGCTGGACGCGGCCGGTATTCTTGAATACGAGCAGATCCAGATTTATAACGTCACCAACGGTGAACGATTCACCACCTATGCGATTCGGGCCGAAGACGGCTCGCAAATCATTTCTGTGAACGGTGCGGCGGCGCATAAGGCCAACGTGGGGGACCGCGTGATCATTTGCGCCTACACCGGTTTGGACGCGAGTGAGGCATCCCGGCACAAACCGAAGCTGGTTTACTTGAACGAGCGTAACGACGTCACGCACACGCGTAATACCATTCCGGTCCAGCTTGCCACCGGTTGATCTGATTTTAATGACTGATTGTCAACGAACCCCCGGCACTGTGTACCAGCGCCGGGGGTTTTGTTTTTGGGCGTCGCTTCAAGGGGTTTGAGCTCTTCGAGTCGTTTGTTTCGGCGCAATCCAAGGCTCGTTAACGGCCATCAAGGAGTAATCAGTGTTGCAGTTAACCCAGCTTGCCGCCTGGCAATCCCTTGAACAGCATTGTCACACGCTACGCGAACAGCCTTTGAGGACGCTGTTCGATGATGACCCCTCGCGCTTCGACCGGTTTTCGATTCGTCTGGATAGATTGTTCGTCGACTATTCCAAAAACCGTATCACCCAGCAGACGTTTGATCTCTTAGTCGAGCTGGCCCGTCAGGCCGGAGTTCCCGAATGGATCGAGCGCATGTTTTCCGGCGATGCCATCAACGAAACGGAGCGTCGTCCCGCTTTGCACATCGCATTGCGACAAGAGGGGGCTGATGCCATTGTCGTCAATGGCGAAGATGTCGGCATCGCCGTTCGCGAGACGCGTGCAAAAATCCGTACCTTCGTCGAGTCTGTTCACAGCGGTCGCTGGCGTGGACATGCCGGTGAGCCGATTACGGATGTCGTCAATATCGGAATCGGCGGGTCGGATTTGGGGCCTGAAATGGTTTGTCTGGCCCTGCACGATTACGCAGTCGATGGAATTAAGGTCCACTTCGTTTCCAACGTCGACGGCGCGCAAATTGCTCAGGTCTTTGAAAACATCAACCCCCGCACCACGCTGTTTATCGTCAACTCCAAGAGCTTTACGACCTTGGAGACGCGCACCAACGCCGAGACCGCCCGTGCGTGGATGTTGGCGCAAGGTGTCGCCGAGGCCGATCTGGCCAAGCACTTCGTGGCGGTGTCCACTAACATCGAGGCCGCTGAAGCCTTTGGGATCGAGCCAGAGAACTGTTTTCCAATCTGGGATTGGGTGGGGGGGCGGTACTCTCTGTGGTCTGCCACCGGCCTGGCTATCGCTTTGTATGTGGGCATGGATCATTTCGAGCAACTGCTCTCCGGCGCAGCAGCGATGGATGGTCATTTTCGCTCCGCGCCGTTGGCGTCCAATATCCCGGTGATCATGGCTTTGCTGGGCATTTGGTATATCGACTTCTTCGGGGCCGAGAGTCAGGCAATACTTCCCTACGACTATCGACTACGCCGCCTGCCGGCTTATTTGCAGCAGGCCGATATGGAGAGCAACGGCAAACGGGTACGGCGTGATGGCGTAGCGGTCGACTACGTGACCGGTCCGATTGTTTGGGGTGAAGTCGGGACCAACGGTCAGCATGCATTTTTCCAACTGCTTCACCAAGGTTGTCACTTGGTTCCCGCCGATTTCATCGGCTGCGTTCGGCCACAACATGGCTACGCCGTTCATCACCGAGCGCTGCTCGGCAATCTCTTGGCCCAAACTGAAGCTTTGATGCGCGGGCAGACAACGGATGAAGCGCGCGAGCGCCTAGCGAAGCGGGGTTGCCCGCCTGAGGATATCGAGCGTTTGGCGTCTCACAATACTTTCCCCGGTAATCAGCCGACCAATACGATTTTGCTTGACGAACTCGACCCCCACACGCTGGGCATGTTGATCGCGCTTTATGAGCACAAGATTTTCGTTCAAGGGGTCATCTGGGGTATCAATTCGTTCGATCAGTGGGGCGTGGAGTTGGGCAAGGTGATGGCGAATGTGATCATTGATGAACTGGCTGGGGGCTCGACGCCATCCGATCACGATGCCTCGACCAGCGGGCTACTTTCGCATTGCAAGGAACGGCTCGATTCCTGATGGCGTCAGCTGCGATTGGGCGGATCGGTCCTTCAGCGGGTTTTCGGCGTGGCCGGTTCCGTTTTAGGTGGCCCAACGGATGCACGGCGTTTGGATTGCTGTTGCGCCAATGCCCACCTGATGTGTTCCCGGACCATGGCGGAAGGGTGTTCGCGGCGCCGTTCCAAGGCCGCAACCAGTGCCGGATCGTAGGGTGCGTTTCCCAGTGCGACGGCGATATTGCGTAGCCACCGCTCATGACCGATCCGGCGTATCGCCGTTCCGGCAGTGTTACGTAAAAACTCGGTCTCGGACCAACCGAACAGCTCAATGAGTTCGGGCTCGTCCAGGCCGTGGCGGGGGGCGAAGTCGGCTTCTTGCGTGGGTTGCGCGTAGCGGTTCCACGGGCATACCAGTTGACAGTCGTCGCAGCCGTATATCCGATTGCCCATCAGCGCTCGAAGCTCTTCCGGGATGGCATCGTGGTGCTCAATGGTGAGATATGAGATGCACCGGCGGGCGTCCACTTGGAACGGCCCGACGATGGCTTTTGTAGGGCAGATGTCGATGCATGCCTGACAAGTACCACATCGATTGGTCTCTTCGCGATCGACCGGAAGCGGAAGATCGGTAAATAACTCACCTAGGAAGAACCAGGAGCCGGCATCACGTGAGAGCAGGTTGGAGTGCTTGCCGATCCAGCCGAGTCCGGCGTTTCGCGCCAATGCCTTTTCGAGCACCGGTGCACTGTCGACAAACACACGGTACCCGAAGGGGCCGATGCGCTGTTCGATTCGCTCGGCCAGGGATTGAAGCCGACGTCGCATCAGCTTGTGGTAGTCGCGACCCAGTGCGTAGCGAGATATGTAACCGAGCAGGGGGTGGTTCAGCACGTGATCGGGGTCGACGCCAAGAGGGTGGTGATAATCCATGCGAACGGAGATCACTCGAAGGGTTCCGGGGACCAACTCTGCGGGACGGCTGCGCAGCGTGCCATGGCGGGCCATATAATCCATGTCCCCATGCCAGCCCCGCTCCAGCCATGCCAATAGATGGGTTTCATCGTCCGGGAGTTCGACGCCCGCAATGCCGATTTGCTGAAAACCCAACTCACCGCCCCAGTTTCTGATGTCCTGGGCCAAACGGTTCTGGTCAATTTCCGGGTGCGCCGAGTGATTCTCCATTGGCGTATCTTACAATGAGCGGTGATGGCGCTCATGCCAACACGTTTTAAGAGGAGCCCTATCATGTCGCGGTGGCCACGCCAGCTTTATCGTGCGGCACAAGTGCGGGCCTTGGATCGATATGCCGCCGAAGCTTTGCGCATTAGCGAATACGAACTGATGTGTCGGGCCGGTGCCGCCGCCTTCGATGCGCTGCAATCCCGTTGGCCGGATGCACGGCGCGTGCTGATCTGTTGTGGGCGGGGAAACAACGGTGGCGACGGGTATGTGGTCGGGCGCTTGGCCCGCCGAGCGGGCATGGACGTGACCATGGTTGCTCTGGCGCCGGTCAGCGCACTTCAAGGTGCCGCTGCGCAAGCCGCGCGGGGATTCGTCGAGGCAGGCGGCCACGTCCATGTGCTTGACGACACCCGCATCATTGAGACATGGCGGGGCGATCTGATCGTCGATGCCTTGCTGGGGACCGGACTTGAGCGGTCCGTTGAAGGTCTCTGGCGGGATGTGATCGAAGCGATCAATCGGCATCCGGCAGCGCGTTTCGCGTTGGATATCCCTTCCGGCTTATCGGCTGACAGTGGCGCGATGATGGGTTCGGCGGTTCGGGCCGAGGCCACGATCACCTTTATCGCGCTCAAGCCTGGCTTGGTGACCGGTAATGGTGTGGCCTTGTGTGGCGATGTGGCCTTCGAGAATCTCGGTGCGCCGGAAGCGGTCTACGCAGCGTTGGCACCCTATGCGGAACGATTGGTGTATGAGGATTTGTGTTCCTTGTTACCGGCCCGTCGTCCAGATTCTCACAAAGGGGATTTTGGCCATGTGTTGGTCGTCGGTGGCGGGCGAGGAATGTCCGGTGCCGCGCGTATGGCGGGTGAGGCTGCGTTGCGAATTGGTGCGGGTTTGGTCACCGTGGCCACCTGGCCTGATCATGCATCAACCCTCAACCTCGGCCGTCCGGAGTTAATGGTGCAGCCCATGGCACAAGCATCGGATTTGTCTTCGGCACTTGCCAAGGCGAGTGTGTTGGCCATCGGTCCGGGCCTGGGTACGTGCGAATGGGCGCAGGGTCTTTTCGATGCGGCGCTCGGGTTCTCGGGTCCGATGGTCGTTGATGCCGACGGACTTAATCTTTTGGCTCGCCAACCCGTACAGCGGGACAGTTGGATTTTGACCCCCCATCCGGGGGAGGCCGCCCGCTTGTTGGGGTGCACCCCTTCGGATGTGCAAGGCGACCGGTACGGTGCCGCAGAGGAAATTCAGTCCCGTTATGGTGGCGTTGTGGTGCTCAAAGGGGCGGGTTCCGTGGTTCGAGATGCGTCCACGATCCGAGTCTGTGACGCGGGCAATCCCGGCATGGCCAGCGGGGGAATGGGGGATGTGTTAACTGGCGTGATCGTCGGTTTGTCCGCACAACATTTGGCGCCGCTTCACGCCGCTGGCATGGGGGTTTTGCTGCACGCGATGGCGGGTGATCGCGCGGCCGAGAACCGCGGCGAGCGAGGATTATTGGCGAGCGATCTGCTGCCTTGCCTTCGGGGATTGGTGAACGGTCGAGAGTCGGAGAACTGGGGATGAATGCGGCGAAAAGGCGCGCGTTCTTGCGGGATGAGCAGGCGACATTGGCATGGGGAGAGGCATTTTCCCAAGTCATCGAATCGCCCTTGGTCGTAGAACTTCGCGGTGAGTTGGGTGCGGGTAAGACGACATTCGTGCGTGGCTTGCTCCGCGGCTTGCGTTATGACGGCGCCGTGCGCAGCCCGACCTATACGCTCATCGAGCCGTACGAGCTTGATGACGCGACTGTATATCACTTGGATCTTTACCGTCTGGGTGAGGCGCGGGAGCTTGAGTACCTTGGCCTGGATGATTTGGAACCGAGATCGATTTGGCTGGTGGAGTGGCCGGAACGTGGACGGGGTTGGTTACCCCCATCCGATGTGGTGATCGAGATTGAATATGTCGATCCGGGGCGATCGGTTTGCATGAAAGCCATTACACCGGGAGGTCGGCGAGTACTCCAGCGTTTTGAAGCGTTGGTCGGTTCGGGAAGTTTTCTGTCTGATAATAAAGATTAGAAAAATCTTTTATCCCTATAATTACAATAGAAAAAAGACTTGATTTATGGTGCGTGATCGGTGTACTTTCGCGTTAAGAATAAGCCGTGAGTAGGGTGTTATGCGTCGCATCATAACGGCGTTAGTGCTGTTCGTTGTCATGGGCCAAGCGTTTGCGCAAGCCGTCCGCGTGGAAGGCGTGCGTTTTTGGGCGGGCGCGGATAAGACCCGTGTTGTTTTCGATCTCAGCGGTCCTGCGGATCACCGCCTGTTCTCGCTGTCCGCACCCGAGCGATTGGTCATCGACATGGATCGGGCGAGTATGACCGCTGTTCCGCCGCAATTCGATGATGCCACCGGTGCCGTGCGGAATATCCGCAGCGGCGTGCGCGATGGGCAAGACCTGCGCATCGTCTTGGATTTGTCCCGCTCCATTCGTCCCAACAGCTTTGTTATGGGTCCCAGTGGCGACCATGGCCACCGGTTGGTGGTTGATCTGCTCTACGAATCCAGCGTCGATCCGGTGCTGAAGGCTGCGGTGAAGCTACCCGAGGTAAACACTCGTCGTTTGGTGGTCGCGATCGATGCCGGGCATGGCGGTAAGGATCCCGGCGCGATCGGTCGCTACCGTACCCAAGAAAAAGACGTGGTGCTGGCGATTGCGCGAGAGTTGAAGGGGGTTATTCAATCTGATCCCGGAATGAAAGCGGTGATGATTCGCGATGGCGACTATTTTTTGCCGCTACGCCAGCGCATCGAAAAAGCACGCCAGCATGGCGCTGATATATTCGTATCGATTCACGCCGACGCATTCCACCGGCCGGATGCGCGGGGGTCGTCGGTTTACGTTCTTTCGGATCGCGGCGCCAGTGACGAGGCCGCGCGTTGGTTGGCGGAACGGGAAAACGCCGCTGATTTGGTCGGTGGCGTATCACTCAGCGACAAGGACGATTTGCTCAAGCACGTTCTGCTCGATTTGTCTCAAACCGCAACGATCGACGCCAGTCTCGGGTTGGGAGAAAAGGTTTTGGGCGAGTTGGGTGATGTTGGTCGCTTGCACAAATCGGATGTTCAACAAGCCGGTTTTGTCGTTCTCAAATCGCCGGATATTCCATCCATCCTCGTCGAGACCGCGTTCCTCTCCAATCCCACCGAGGAAAAGAAACTGCGTAGCGTTGCCCATCAACGAAAAATTGCGCAGGCGATCTATGTCGGTATTCGTCAGTATGCCGTCGAGAGAATGCCCGAAGTGCTGTTCGCCAATGGTTTTCAACAGCACAAAGTTGCGCGCGGCGAAACACTTTCCCACATTGCTGAGCGTTACCGGGTGAGTCTGTCCACTTTGCGCGATGTCAACGAAATAAACGGCGATAGAATCCGGGTCGGCGAGGTTCTTCGCATTCCCTCTGCCAACGAAGGCTGACCGCCCCGGGCGGTCACTTTCTGCTAGGACGCGTTGCTGCTAAAGTGTCGCGGCAATGCCGATTCATAAACTTCCCTCGCAACTGATCAATCAAATCGCCGCTGGCGAAGTGGTTTCGCGGCCCGCATCTGTCGTTAAGGAGCTGTTGGAGAACGCACTGGACGCCGGCGCGAGGAAAATGCACGTGGATGTGCATAACGGGGGGTTGCGCCTGCTGCGCGTCAGTGACGACGGATCCGGCATCGTCGCCGAGGAGTTGTCGTTGGCCTTGGAACGTCATGCGACGAGCAAGGTGACGTCTCTCCGGGATCTCGAATCGGTGACGACGCTGGGATTTCGCGGCGAGGCGTTGCCGAGTATCGCATCGGTTTCGCGGCTGACGTTAACCTCCCGGACCGCAGATTCGGATCGAGCCTGGCGGGTAGCGAGCCGCGAGCCTGAAGGTTTTCATCCGCCGGTACCCGCGGCTGCACCCACTGGGACCACCGTGGAGGTCGCTGATCTTTTTTACAATACGCCGGCCCGACGCAAGTTCATGCGATCGGAACGGACCGAGTTTCAGCACATCGAGCGGGTGGTGCGGCAAATCGCACTTGGCCGTTTCGAGATAGGTTTCACGCTAACGCATAACCAACGCGAGACACTGCGTCTGGCACCCGCACCCAGTGAACGCGATCAAGTGGATCGGCTGGGGAAATTACTGGGCGATGCGTTTGTCGCCGAGGTGTTGCACCTGAGTCACGAAGCGGCCGGATTGAAACTCATGGGTTGGATTGGCTTGCCGAACTATTCGCGATCTCAGCCGGACCAGCAGCATTTTTTTGTCAACGGCCGTTGGGTCCGCGACAAATTGATTTCGCACGCGGTACGGCACGCTTACCGTGATGTAATGTACCGTGATCGTCAACCGGCGTATGTGCTTCATCTGCAAATTGATCCCGAACAGGTGGATGTCAATGTCCATCCGGCGAAGCACGAGGTACGATTTCGCCAGAGTCAGTTGGTGCACGGTTTTGTCGCCAAGAGTGTTGAGCGGGCTTTGGCCCAGGTTCGCCCCGGTGAGACGGGCCTTACGCAACCCGAGCGTCCATCGACGATGGACAATCCGACCCCGCCCGGGCGAGATTTTACGGCGGAGGTGAGTAGCGGTTTCGTTCAGCAGCCGATCTCGTGGCGCGTCAACGAAAAACCATCTCCCCGTTATTTGAACTCGATCAGCGACTACGCCGAGCCGTTGCGCGCGCGCACCGAGCCAGCCAAACCCACGGGGGATCGCGTCGCCGACGAGCTCTCGCCGCCCTTGGGTTATGCGGTGGCCCAATTACATGGTGTCTATATCCTCGCCGAAAATACCCAGGGTCTGATCATTGTGGATATGCATGCCGCCCATGAGCGCATCACCTACGAGGCGCTCAAGAGCGCGATGGCCGAGGCGGGTATCCCATCCCAACCGCTGCTGATGCCGATACAGGTGCATGTCTCGACCGAGGAAGCCGACGCGGCCGAGGGCCACAGCGATGAATTTTCTCGCTTGGGGTTGGAAGTACACCGTAGTGGGCCGGAAACGCTCACCGTTCGCCGAGTCCCCGTGCCTCTGGAAGGGAGCGATGTTGACGGTTTGGTGCGTGATGTCCTCTCTGATCTGATTCAGTTCGGGACGAGTGGGCGGTTCGAGGCAGCGATCGATGAGATTTTGGCCAACATGGCCTGCCACGGATCGGTTCGTGCGAACCGTCGGCTCACATTAGCCGAAATGAACGCGCTGCTTCGGGATATGGAGCGAACCGAGCGCAGCGGCCAGTGCAACCATGGCCGTCCCACGTGGGTCCAACTCCAGCTGGATGAGTTGGACCACTTGTTTTTGCGTGGCCGCTAGAGGCAGCAAACGCGATCTCATGACCAACAACTCCTTCGACCAAGCCGCGCCACCTGTGATTTTCATCATGGGTCCCACCGCCGTTGGCAAGACGGATCTCGCCTTGGCGATCGCTCAGCGATTCGACTGTGGAATCATCAGTGTTGATTCGGCGATGGTCTACCGTGGTATGGACATCGGGACGGCAAAACCCGACGCCGCCACGCTCTCGGCATTTCCCCATCGCTTGATTGATATCTGTGACCCGGTGGATGCCTACTCCGCAGGCCGTTTCCGTTCGGATGCGCTGACCGCGATACGGGAGATTATCGATTCAGGACGCTTGCCGCTGTTGGTGGGGGGGACGATGTTGTATTTTCGTGCCTTGCAGAACGGTCTGGCTCGCCTGCCAAGCGCGGATCCTGAAACTCGATCTCGCATCAACGAACAGGCGAACCAGATCGGCTGGGCGGCCTTGCATCGCCGACTCCAGTCCATCGACCCGGTCGCGGCTGGGCGCATTCAGCCCGAGGATTCACAACGAATTCAGCGCGCACTGGAGGTCTTTGAATTGACCGGTGAGCCGATGAGCGAGCTTTGGCAGCGTTCTGACCCGGCCCAATTTCCCTACCGTTTTGTGAAAATCGTGCTTTGGCCGTCAGATCGAAAACAGTTGCATCGCCGCATCGCGGCCCGGTTCGAGCGAATGCTCCAGCAGGGTTTTGTGGACGAAGTGCAGGAACTGAAACGGGATACTCGCCTGCGGGCTGATCTACCCGCTATGCGTGCCGTCGGCTATCGACAAATCTGGGATTATCTCGACGGTAAGTATGACGTCGTGCAAGCCCAAGAGCGGGGTATTGTCGCAACCCGTCAATTGGCCAAACGACAGCTTACTGCGTTGCGCAGGGAAGAAGATATTCGATCGTTTCAGGTCGGCGACATTGTGCCAACCGATAATGTGGTCTCTTGCTTACGAAAAGAACTTGCGGCGCTGCCCCGTGAATAAGTTATGCTATGGACAGGTTGTATGGCGAACCCAGGCGCCGTGCCACTTATATACCCTGAATTCAGGAACACTAAATGCGATTATCTAGGGATAATAAAAATCAGGAGTGACGCCATGGCCAAAGGGCAATCACTGCAAGAGCCTTTTCTCAATGCACTGCGTAAAGAGAAGGTTCCCGTTTCCATTTACTTGGTGAACGGCATTAAATTACAAGGCCACATTGATTCGTTCGACCAATTTGTCGTGTTGTTAAAGAACAGTGTGAGTCAGATGGTATACAAACACGCCATCTCGACGATCGTGCCAAGTCGCAATGTCAAGCTGGCAGCGCCGGCCGTCGAAGAGAATTCCGAACAAAAGTCGGGCAATTTCTAGACCCGCAAGGCAGGGTTATCCTGGGTGTTTGAACGTCCCCTAGCGGGAGATCATTCCGTACTTGTCAGTCTGGACGTAGGAAGCGTCGATCCGGGTCGCCATGCCGAATTTGTCGATCTTGCTAAAGCCGCCGGCGCGAAAGTTGACGCGATCATCGGCGGTCACCGACGTGTCCCGGACCCGAAATACTATGTCGGGTCCGGGAAGGCGGAAGAGATTCGGCAGATGGTGGCTGATTGCAACGCCAGTTTGGTGGTTTTCAATCACCCCCTCTCTCCCAGCCAAGAACGTAACCTCGAGCGTTTGATTCAGCGGCGGGTTCTTGATCGGACCGGTCTGATTCTGGACATTTTCGCCCAACGCGCACGCTCTTTTGAGGGTAAGTTGCAGGTGGAACTTGCCCAGCTTCGACATTTATCTACGCGGTTAGTCCGCGGTTGGTCGCACCTGGAGCGGCAGAAAGGTGGTATCGGTCTTCGTGGCCCGGGTGAGAAACAGCTGGAGACTGATCGTCGATTGCTCGCCAAGCGAGTTCATCACTTGGAACAACGCTTGGAGCGAGTCGCCAATCAGCGAGAGCAGGGGCGAGCTTTACGGCGGCGAGCTGGTATCCCCACCGTGGCCTTGGTGGGCTATACGAATGCCGGGAAATCCACCTTGTTTAACGCCCTGACGGGCGCCGGCCTCTATGCTGCCGATCAACTCTTCGCGACATTGGATCCCACGTTGCGTCGTATCTCATTGGCGGGAGGCGATGCCATCGTCGTCGATACGGTTGGGTTCGTGAGCGATCTACCGCATGAGTTGGTGGCGGCGTTCCGGGCGACGCTGGAGGAAACTCGGCAGGCGGACTTGTTGCTGCATGTTATTGATGCGTCGACGCCGGAGCGGGACGAGCGTATCGCGGAGGTTGAAACCGTATTGGCCCAGATCGGCGCTCAAGAGCTTCCCGCGCTGCGCGTCTACAATAAGATCGACTTGATTGGAGAACAGCCCCGCGTTCAAGTCCATTCGCCGACCCTGACCTCCGTGTGGGTGTCGGCCGCCGGTGGCGTTGGTCTGGATCTTTTGCGGACCAGCGTGGCAAAGTGTTTGGCCCGCGAATGGGTGCGGGCGCAGTTGCTGGTTCCATGCCATTGCGGCAAGACCCGTGCACGGCTGTTTGAGTTGGGCGCGGTTCTCGATGAGAGTATGGAGGGTACGAACTGGGTGCTCGATGTATCGCTTTCCAAGAAGCAGTATGATGCATTGCGTTTGGAGCCTGGAGTACTGTGTCGTCGCGCATCGACATACGATGTTGCGACACCGATGAACGGTCAATAAAATGCGCTTCGCGGGATCGCCAGGCCGTTGAGCTTCTCGATCGGGACCGGCGCGAAGGTAATTGGGAGTAATTCAATGGCGTGGAATGAACCGGGCGGTGACCGGGATCCATGGGGTGGGAAAAACAATCAAGACGGCCCCCCGGATCTCGATGAAGTCGTTCGCCGGATCCAACAACGGTTGGGCCAATGGTTTGGTGGATCGGGGGGTGGCTCCGGAGGCGGAGGCGGTGGTCCGCGTTTATTCGGCGTCGGTGTGATCCTCATTTTAGTGCTGGGGGTATGGTTGCTCTCCGGCTTTTACATTGTGAATCCCGCTGAACGCGGCGTTGTGCTGCGATTCGGGCAGTATCAGGCGATTACCACGGAAGGTCCGCGCTGGCATCTGCCTTTTCCGATCGAACGGGCGGAAAAGGTGAACGTCGACAGCATTCGAACCACCACCCACAAGGGACTGATGCTTACCCGGGATGAGAATATCGTCAACGTCGAACTCGCGGTGCAGTACCGGATCGGCGACGCTTACTCCTATCTGTTTAAGATTCGGGACCCGGAAGCGACTTTACGCGACGCCATGATCAGCGCCGTACGAGAGGTGGTTGGTCAGAGTGATATGGATTTCATCCTCGGCGCCGGGCGTAGCGAGGTCGCTACCCGTACCCAGGCGTTACTTCAAAATACCATCGACTATTATGGGGCCGGCTTGGTGGTTACGTCGGTTAACCTTCAAGATGCGCAACCGCCGGAACAAGTTCAATCGGCATTCGAAGATGCCATTAAGGCGCGCGAAGACAAACAACGAATCATCAACGAAGCAGACGCCTACGCCAATTCTATTCTGCCGCAGGCGCGGGGTGCCGCGGCGCGCGCTATTCAGGAAGCAGAAGCCTATCGGGAGCGTGCCATTGCCGAGGCCGACGGGCAGGCCGATCGTTTTCTCGCGCTGCAGTCAGAATATGAAATGGCGCCTGATATTACCCGGGAGCGTCTCTACATGGAGACCATGGAAGAGGTCCTGGCCAATAGCCTGAAAGTGCTGGTCAACACGACCGGTGAGAATAACGTTCTCTACTTACCGCTCGATCGCATGATTGGGCAGGCCGGTGGTCGGGTTTCCGGCGCTGAAAATGGACGTTTCACCGTTCCGATGATCGACAATAGCGACATCGGCGATGTGAGTAATCGCGACACGGCACGGTCGCGGGGGAGACGATAATGCCGCGGCTGCGAATGGGCTATTTCGCCATACCCGCCATTGCCTTGGTGGTGTTGGTGTCGAGTGTATATATCGTTGACATCCGGGAGCGGGCCATCTTGTTGCGGCTAGGTGAAATGGTCGTAGAAGATGCGCCAACCGGTTTGAACTGGAAAATTCCTGTCGTCGACACGGTCCGTAAGTTCGATAAGAGGCTGCAAACCCTCGATATCAACCCCGAGCGATTTCTGACGCTTGAAAAGAAGAATCTCATCGTCGATTTTTACGTCAAGTGGTTGATTGACGACGTTGGACAGTACTATCGGGCCACCGGCGGAAGCCAGCTTGTGGCTGCCCAGCGCTTGGAGCAAATCGTCAAGGACGGATTGCGAAGTGAGTTCGGGAAAAGAACGGTCCAGGAAGCCGTCTCGGGCGAGCGCGCCGAAATCATGGATGTGATTACGGTCAACGCCAACAAGCAAGTCGAAGCGTTGGGTGTCTCGGTTCGTGAGGTTCGTATTAAGCGTATGGACTTGCCCAACGAGGTCAGCACATCCGTTTTTGCAAGGATGGAGGCTGAACGGGCCCGAACGGCGAAGGAACTTCGCGCGGAAGGCCGGGAGCAAGCGGAGCGGATCCGGTCGGAAGCCGATCGTCGCCGGGAAGTCATTCTTGCTGAGGCCTATCGTGACGGTGAGAAGATTCGAGGTAAAGGGGATGCCACGGCGGCGGAAATTTATGCGCGTGCTTATGGTAGTGATCCTGAGTTTTACTCTTTTTACCGCAGCATGAGCGCCTATCGGGAATCCATGGCCCGTGGCGACAACGTGTTGGTCATGGAGCCGGAAGGGCAGTTTTTCCGGTATTTCTCTGAGGGTAAGGGGACGGGCGGTACGCCCTGAACCGTCACCCGGTGATGCTCCCGTACTGGTGTTTTCTTGATGCCCTTTGCCACCGTGAGTGAGTAAGCCGATTTGGTGTGGGACGATCTCTTTACAGCCCTTGGGCTCATGCTGGTGATCGAGGGTATCATGCCGTTTCTTCATCCGCGCGCGTGGGGGCGAGCCATTCGGCGGGTGGCCGAACTGGATCCAAAGATTCTCAGGCTTTGTGGGCTAACCAGTATGGCCTTTGGTGTCATCATCGTAAATTTCGTGCGCTAGCGAACCATGCGCTAGTCGGTTTCTAGGGTTTATCGTTTCCCCGGTCAATTTGGATATGAATCCGTCAAACGTCTCTGAACGGTGGATGTTGCCCGCCGGTGTCGAAGAAATTCTGCCGCCGCGGGCGCGGGCCTTGGATCGCCTGAGTGGTGACCTTGTGGATCTGTATTGGTCCTGGGGCTACGACCTTGTCATGCCCCCGTTGATCGAGTACCTCGAGTCTCTTCTAACCGGGACCGGACGCGATCTGGATCTACACACCTTTAAGCTCACCGATCAGGTTAACGGTCGTCTGATGGGGGTTCGTGCGGATATCACGCCGCAAGTGGCGCGAATCGACGCCCACGTTCTGGGAGGTGAGGCGGCCCGTCGTTTGTGCTACATCGGTTCGGTATTGCACACGCTGCCGGGAGGATTCAGCGGTAGCCGCAGCCCTCTCCAGGTCGGAGCCGAGTTATTTGGGCACAGCGGAATAGAAAGCGATCTTGAGGTGCTCAGTTTGATGCTTGAGACCCTCACTCACGCTGCCGTTGAGGATATTCATATCGATATTGGCCATGTGGGTATCTACCGGGGATTAGTGCAACGGGCCAACTTGAGTAACGGCGACGAAGCGGCGCTATTTGAAATCATGCAGCGCAAAGCGCTACCCGAGTTGGAGCGTTTTCTCGATGACCGCGCTTTGCCTGAGGACCTGGCGGCAATGCTTGCGATACTGCCGGAGCTCAATGGAGGCGTCGAAGTGGTTGGTCGAGCGCGTGCGACGTTGAGTCAAGCCGGTCCGGAGGTGTTGACCGCCCTGGCCGATATCGATCGATTGGTGGCCGCAGTTACGAAGAAGTACCCTAAATTGCCGGTACATGTGGATTTGGCCGAGTTGCGGGGCTACGGCTACCACACCGGCATCGTGTTTGCCGCATTTCAGCCTGGTCGAGGTCAGGACGTCGCGCGCGGCGGGCGTTACGATCACATCGGAGAAGTGTTCGGGCGCGCGCGGCCGGCGACAGGATTCAGTGCCGATCTCGAAACCCTGCTGTTATGTGGCGCCTTGCCTGTCGATACCACCGCCAACGGTATTTTGGTGCCGGCGTTGGATGATGCTGAGCTGACGGCGAAGGTTCGGAATCTGCGAGCGGATGGCGAGCGGGTTGTGCAGGTATTGTCCGTGTCTGATGATCCCGTCAGTTTGGGTTGCGATCGTCAGCTTGTTAGAAAAGGCGATTCATGGCGGGTCGTCCCGATAGGTGAAGTGGATTGAGCGTCGCCCGGCTGGGTTAGACGGGCGCGGCAGCTTGGGGTTGTAAATGGGAAAAAACGTCATTGTGGTGGGTGCCCAGTGGGGCGATGAGGGCAAAGGCAAGATCGTCGATTTGCTCACACCCCATTGTGGGGCGGTTGTGCGATTCCAAGGCGGTCACAACGCAGGCCACACTTTGGTGATCTCCGGCCAAAAAACGGTGCTTCACCTGATCCCTTCGGGCATCCTGCACGAGGGTGTACAATGCCTGATTGGTAACGGGGTCGTCCTGTCGCTCGATGCACTGCTATCGGAAATTGAGAGTCTCGAAGTCCAAGGGGTCACCCCACGCGAGCGATTGCGGATCAGCCCGGCTTGTCCGTTGCTGCTGCCATCCCACGTGGCCTTGGACAAAGCGCGAGAGAAAGCCCGGGGGCAACGAGCGATTGGCACCACGGGCCGAGGCATCGGGCCGGCGTATGAAGACAAGGTTGCCCGTCGCGGCCTCAGAGTCGGTGATTTGTTTCATCGCGGACGCTTCGCGGCACGGCTGGGTGAACTGCTTGACTACCACAACTTCGTCCTCAGCCACTATTTCAACGCCCCGACCGTGGATTTTCAGCGAGTCCTGGACACGAGCCTTGAGCAAGCAGAAGCCGTCAAACCCATGGTGACGGATGTGACATCCCTTTTGAGTACGTTGAACGATCAGGGTGAAAACGTCTTGTTCGAGGGTGCTCAGGGCTCTCTGTTGGATGTGGATCATGGGACCTATCCCTTTGTGACCTCATCCAATACCACCGCCGGTGCGGCTGCTACGGGGACGGGTTTGGGGCCACGTTCATTTGCTTATGTGCTGGGTATCGTCAAGGCGTATACCACCCGGGTTGGCGGCGGTCCTTTTCCAACGGAGCTGCACGACGCACAAGGCGAGTTGTTGGCACAGCGCGGCCACGAGTTTGGTGCAACCACCGGTCGCCCAAGACGCTGTGGCTGGTTCGATGTGGTGGCGCTGCGCCGAGCTGTTTTAAACAACAGCATTTCAGGTCTATGCGTCACCAAACTCGATGTCTTGGATGAGCTGGATAGCATCCGGATCTGCGTCGGCTATCGTATGAATGGGAAGGACGTCAGCGAACTCCCTCTGGGCGCGGATGCGGTCGAGGATTGTGAGGCGATCTATGAGGAACTGCCGGGCTGGCGCTGTTCAACATTGGGCTTGCGGGAATTCGATCAGTTACCGGAGAATGCGCGTGCGTACCTGACACGAATCGAGCAGGAACTCGGCGTTCCCGTGGATCTGATTTCTACGGGCGCGGAGCGAGATCACACGATCGTGAGGCGGTTGCCGTGGTCGTGAACAACGCCGGATATGCGGGTGACAATGACGGTTGCGGTCGCGAAAAAGGGCTCCACGCGGAAGCCCTTTTTCGTGTGAGAAAATTTTGGTGCCGAGAAGAGGACTTGAACCTCCACGGGGTTTCCCCCACTAGCACCTGAAGCTAGCGCGTCTACCAATTCCGCCATCTCGGCAAGATGGATTGCGGTTCCGAACCGTGTTTCGGGTCCGTGGGCTGCGAAATTTACCGGTTAGTAGACAGGTTTGTCAATTCGCATCCGTAAAGATTCTGATGGCGCACAACGTAAAGTAAGACATGGTATGAAATCGGCAAAGTTTGACTGGCGCCAGCATGATCCGCATTACGAGCGGGAAATCGAGAAGTACGGCACGGCTGCCCCCAGTCGTGAATACATTCGTTCGATGCTGACAGAGATCGGCGCACCCATCGACCAGGATGGTTTGATCCGGCGGCTCGGCATCCGTGATGAAGCGGAGCGGGAGGGCGTGGAGCGACGCCTGAACGCCATGCTGCGTGACGGCGAGCTATGCCTTAATCGAAAAGGTGGTTTCGGGCTGGTCGATCGGATGGACTTGGTTCGGGGTCGTGTGGTCGGGCATCCCGATGGATTCGGTTTTCTCATTCCCGATGACGGTAGCTCGGACGTTTACCTGCCGCCCCGCGAAATGCGTGCGTTGATCCACGGTGATCGCGCTTTGGTGCGGATTCGGAACGTGGACCGAAATGGCCGCCGCGAAGGGGCGATATCCGATGTTTTGGAACGGCATACTACACAGATCGTCGGAAGATTTTGTTGCGAAGGTGGCGTCGCTTTTGTTCTTCCGGATAACAAGCGCATTGCCCAAGATGTATTGATTCCTTCCGACCAGCAGGCAGACGCGGCCGACGGGCAGATCGTCGTCGTTGATTTGATTGAGCAGCCCACGCGGCGTTCTGCCCCGATCGGGCGGATCCGGGAGGTTCTCGGCGACCACATGGCGCCTGGAATGGAAATCGACGTCGCCATTCGGGCGCATGGCCTCGCGCAGGAATGGTCTGATGCCGCACATGCAGAGTGTGAAGCGCTGGGTACCCGGGTGCCGGTCACTGCGAAACGCGGTCGGGAAGATTTGCGCGATCTGCCACTGGTGACTATCGACGGGGCCGACGCCCGCGATTTTGACGACGCCGTCTACTGTGAACCAAACGGTCGGGGCTGGCGCTTACTGGTCGCTATCGCCGACGTGGGTCACTATGTGGATATCGGTAGCGCGTTGGATCAGGAAGCCAAGGATCGGGGGACATCGGTTTACTTTCCCGAGCGTGTCATCCCCATGCTACCGGAGGCTTTGTCCAACGGGCTGTGTTCGTTGAATCCGCGGGTTGACCGGTTATGCATGGTCTGTGCGCTGGATATCGGCGCGGATGGTCAGGTTCGTCGCTCCAACTTTTTTGAAGCGGTGATGCGATCGGCGCGCCGCTTGACCTATGACGAATTCGCCAGTGCCGTCATTGACGGTGATTCGCGCACGCAGCGACGTTTGTCCAAGCTCATGCCGCATCTGGAAAATCTCCATGCCCTTTATCAGTCATTGCGGAGGGCACGAGAAACACGTGGTGCGCTGGATTTCGAAACGGAAGAGACTCAGATCGTGTTCGGTCCGGATCGTAAGATCGAGCGTATCGTGCCGAGGACCCGGAACGATGCGCACCGCATGATCGAAGAGTGCATGATTGCAGCGAATGTGGCCGCCGCCAAATTCCTGCTCCGGCACAAAATGCCCACCTTGTTTCGCTGCCACCAAGTGCCTGCTGCCGAACGTGTCGAAGATTTGCGAACGTTTCTGGCTGAGTTCGGTTTGAAACTGCCGGGCGGCGAATCGCCCACATCCCTTGATTTTGCTGTTTTGCTCGAACAAGTTGCGAAGCGTGAAGATCGGCACCTGATTCAAACGGTGCTCCTCCGGTCTTTGGCCCGTGCCGAATACGCGCCCGTGAATGAGGGGCATTTCGGGCTGTCGTTATCTTCCTATGTGCATTTCACTTCGCCCATCCGCCGCTATCCGGATTTGGTTGTGCATCGGGGTATTCGCCATGTTCTCCGTGGCGGAACGGCAGAGGGCTTTCGCTACACACCGGAAGAACTGGAACGGTTGGGCGCCCACTGCTCGCAGAGCGAACGAAGGGCCGACGATGCCACCCGCGATGCCATCGATTGGTTGAAGTGTGAGTACATGTTAGGCAAAGTCGGCGAGGTGTTTAGCGGGCGTGTCGGGAGCGTGACCTCGTTTGGCCTGTTTGTCGAACTGGATGATATCTATGTCGAGGGCTTGGTACACGTGACCTCATTGGACAACGATTATTACCACTTCGATCCCGTGGGGCACCGCTTGAAAGGAGAGCGCTCAGGCAAAGTGTACCGCCTCGGCGATCCCATGCGTGTTCGCGTTGCGGCCGTCAATTTGGATGAACGCAAGGTCGATTTTGAGCCTATTGATGTCGATCGCCGTTCCACAACCCGGGGACGGCGTGGTCGGCGAAAAACGAAACAGTCTAAGGAAAAAGCAACATGAAACTTGCAGGTCAATTGATTCTCCCTCTGGCGCTGGTTTTGTTGACCGGTTGCGTGGGTGGTTGGAAATCGTCGGGTGGTGATAGCGAGCTATCGGCCGGTGAGGCTGTTGATCACCCTTTGGCCGAAGAAGGCCGCCATGCAGCGGCGGTTTTGGGCTCGTTGTCCGAGCAAGAAGTGGCTCCCTACCTTTCCGATCTCGCGGCTGAATTGAATCTCGCTTTGTCGGAGACGGCAAAGGCCGGGGAAGGTGCGGCGCAGACGACTTCGGACAATAGCCTCCTGCTACGGATTGCCAGTGAATCGACCTTTGACGTGAATAGTTCCACCTTGCGGTCCAGCGCAGAGAGAACCTACGAGCGCTTAGCCCAAGTTCTGAAGGCGTACCCAAAGACCATCGTCCACGTTGTTGGGCATACCGACAATTCAGGGCGGGAAGAGTACAACATGGCTTTGGCGCAGCGTCGGGCTGACGGCGTAGCGGGCTTTTTCGTCGGCCAAGGCCTGGATGGGTTGCGCCTCAGGACCGAAGGCCGCGGTCCCGCGGAGCCCATTGCGGATAACGCCACGGCGCGTGGCCGTCGAGAAAATCGGCGAGTCGACATCGTCATACGACCCATCGTCGAAGGGCGTGAATACGAAGCCATTCAACCGCCGCCGTATCTCGGGAAGTAGCTGCGTCGATGACGGACGAGAATCGCGTTTTTGGCATTCGCCCCGTCGCTGCATTGCTGGATGAGTCGCCGGAGTCTGTCAGGCGGTTGCGGGTGCAGCGTGGCCGGGACGAACGGCGTATCTCGTCCATCCTGCAACAGGCCTTCGATCATGGCATAGCCGTTGAGCGAGTCGAACGCGACGAGTTGGAACGTGATTTTCCCGGATGCCGTCACCAAGGCATCGCCGCCGACTTTGCGGCTGCCAAAACGTGGTCGGAGCACGATCTTTATCAACAGTTTGACGCATTGGCGGAGCCGCCATTATTGTTGATATTGGACGGTGTACAAGACCCCCACAATCTCGGGGCGTGCTTTCGCATCGCCGCGGCAGTGGGCGTTCATGCGATCGTGGCACCGAAAGACCGCGCCGTGGGGCTAACCGCTTCGGTGAGACAAGTCGCCGCCGGTACGGCGGGCCGTGTGCCCTTTATCACGGTGGTGAATCTATCTCGGTTCTTACGAGATCTGGCCGCCCGGGGGGTCTGGATAGTCGGGACCGATGGAGCCGCAGAGAACACATTGTATGAAGCAGATCTTGCCGGTCCCTTAGCCCTTGTTATGGGTGGTGAAGGGAAAGGCATGCGCAGACTGACCCGCTCCCATTGTGACGCGTTGATTCGCATTCCCATGCGTCCGTCGGTTGAAAGCCTCAATGTCGCCGTGGCCGCCGGCGTTTGTTTGTACGAAGCGTACAGACAGCGCGATCTGGCCATTGCATAGGCCCAACCCGTTCCGTATGATTGCCGGTTTGATTTCCGCCGCTATTATGCATCGCGCGCGAGTGCTTGCGGGATATCAAAATTTGTGACGACTCCTTGCCTCACTCGATTCCCGGGGAGGCTGCTTAAACCGAAAGGAGACTATTGATGCGACATTATGAAATCGTTTTTCTCGTACATCCTGACCAGAGCGATCAGGTGCCGGCGATGTGCGAGCGTTACCGAGCCGTGATCGACAATGACGGCGGCAAAGTGCACCGCCATGAAGACTGGGGCCGTCGTCAATTGGCTTACCCCATCAACAAAATCCACAAAGCACATTACATCCTGATGAATGTAGAGTGCTCCGCCGACGCCGTTGACGAAATCAAAAATGCCTTTCGTTTTAACGATGCCGTTATCCGCTATATGGTGTTGAACCGTCCGGATGCCGATGTTGCGCCGTCGCCGCTTGCCAAATCCAAGGAAGAAGAGCGCAGTGCAGGTGACGAGGGGCAGAGTAGACGCCGCTCAGCCGACGCTCAGCGCGATTCCGAGGACGTCACTGAAGACGAAATCGCGGATGAAGCAGCGGATAACGAGGAAGTTATGGACGAAGCCGAGGACGAATAATTCGTTCTCGTTGTGACGGGTGATCGAAAAAGCCCTCACTAGGGGTGGACTACCACTCGGTCAATTGAACATCGCAGGAGAGATTAAATCATGTCGCGGAATTTTCGTCGTCGGAAGTATTGCAAGTTTACGGCTGAAGGGATCACCGAGATTGACTACAAAGACCTGGTGACCTTGAAGAGTTACATTACCGAAACAGGCAAGATCGTACCCAGCCGCATTACCGGCACGAGTGCCAAATATCAACGGCAATTGGCCGCGGCTGTCAAACGGGCGCGTTATTTGGCGTTGCTGCCTTACACAGACGGTCACTGAGAACCGGTAGCGGATCAGGGAGGCTGGGGGCCGCAAGGAAAGCCAGTGTGAGCCCGAGTCTCCCTGAGTTTACTGAGCGCGAGAGAACTGGCGTATGAAAACACTGGCCCGGTTCGCGATGCGAGGCCCGCTCAACACCATGAGTGCATGTGTGGCCTTAGGGGTTGGCGCGTGGTTCGTTTTTCCGCTGTTATACCTGAGTGCCGCTTTGATCGGCTTGGTGACGTTGCAACTTGGGTGGCGTAAGGGTCTGCTCGTCGCTGCGGGCTCGATGGTCGGGCTGGGTGGAATCGCCCTGTTGATGTTCGGCAGCCCGCGCCCAGGATTGATGCTAGGTGCAATCGGTTGGGGGCCGGCACTGGTAGTGGCCGCGATTGTTCGCAATCAAGGGGCTCTTCGTCCTGGCTTGGAATGGCTGACCGTCGGCGCTTTGTTGTTGACCGGAAGCTTTTTCTTGCTGTTGAGTGATCCGGCCACATGGTGGGCTGAACAGTTGAGGAGCTACGGTGAACAGTCTGGTTTGCTCACCGCTTGGCGAGATCAGGGAATCGATGCGCAAACTTTGATCGATTCCATCGCGCCGATTATGCCGGGTTCGATCGGTGTTATGTGCGTCGTGGGCCTTGGTCTTAGTATCGTATGCAGTCGTTGGCTCCAGTCGTCGCTGTTCAAGCCCGGGGCTTTCGGTGAGGAATATCGCCAGTTGCGCTTCGTTAAAGGCGCAGTCATTGTCATGATTGGCTTGATCGCATTGGGCGTTTTGGGGTCCCGCATGGCCCTGAATTTCGCAATGGTTATTTCGTCGTTGTATTTGTTCCAGGGTTTGGCGGTCTTGCACGGCTTAGCCGCCATCCTGAAATGGAATAACGCGGTGGTGATTGGGGTCTATGTGGTGATGTTCTTGTTGCCACATTTTGCTCTGTTGGTCGCCGGACTTGGCGCGGCCGACAGTTGGGCCGATTTTCGTGCTCGTTGGTCCAGCCGTTCCTAGTGGCAAGATAAGGTCCGGGCCGGATCGATGAATGAATTCCGTAATGAAGGTTGATTGAGATGGAAATTATTCTGCTGCAGAAAGTTGAGAATCTTGGCGGGCTGGGTGACAAAGTGAAGGTGAGCGCTGGTCATGCACGGAATTTGCTGATTCCCAAGGGGATGGCGGTTCCCGCTACACCCGAGCGTATCAAAGAGTTTGAAGCAAAGCGTGCCGAGTTGGAGAAAATCGCAGCTCAGAATTTGGCGGAAGCGCAGAAGCGCGAGAGTGAACTGGAAGGCCTGGAAATTACTATCACGGCCAAGTCGGCCGGCGCCGGGAAGCTATACGGATCGATCGGTACCGTTGACGTTGCTGAAGCGATTGCCCAAAGCGGCCGTACAATAGAGCGACGGGAAGTTCGCCTTCCAGAAGGGCCTATCCGCGAAGCGGGAGAGTATGACGTGATCCTTCATCTGCACACGGATGTCGATGTGCCCATCAAAGTGATCGTAGTTGCGGAAGAATAGGATCGTTGAAGTCCGCTATCGCTACCGGGGTCGCGCCATACGCCCGGTCGGCTGAGCGAAAGTCGGTATGAGCATACCGTCTGACGAGTTCGCTGCCGCGCGTATTCCGCCTCACTCTCGCGAGGCGGAGCAGGCAGTCTTGGGCGGACTGCTGATCGACAGTGCCCGCTGGGACGAAGTGGGCGACATACTCGGCGAAGGCGACTTTTATTTTAACGAGCATGGCCTGATCTTCCGTGCGTTGGCGGAACTGGCGGCGAAGCACGAGCCGATCGACGTTATCACGGTATCGGATCACCTGAAGGCGACCAACCAGCTTGAAAGTGTTGGCGGGTTGGCCTACTTGGGGATGCTCGCGAAAGATACGCCCAGTGCCGCGAATATCAAGGCCTATGGCCAGATCGTCCGAACCCGGTCCGTTCTTCGCATGATGATTCGCGTTGGCACGGATATCTGCGAAAGCGCTTACGACTCCAAAGGACGGGATATCGTTCAGCTGGTGGACGAGGCCGAGCGATGGGTGTTTGGTATCGCCGAAACGGGTATGCGGAGTCATCAAGGCTTCGTGTCCGTCAATGCACTTTTGGGTAAGGCCATCGACCGGATTGAGGAGCTCTTTCAATCCGATAGCCCGATCACGGGTCTAGCCTCCGGTCTGCATGAATTTGATGAAATGACCGCCGGTTTACAGCCCGGTGATCTCGTTATCGTCGCTGGACGCCCGTCGATGGGAAAGACCAGTTTTGCGATGAATATCGCTGAACATGCGGCGATTCGCGACAAAGTTCCCACCGCCATCTTCAGTATGGAAATGCCGGGCGAGCAACTGGCCATGCGTATGATCTCCTCCTTGGGCCGGATCGATCAGAGCAAACTCCGGACCGGTCGATTGAGTGACAGTGATTGGCCCAGAATCACCTCGGCTACGGCTTTGATGGCTGACGCGCCATTGTTTATTGATGATTCGCCAGCGTTGTCTCCCGCGGAAGTTCGCGCCCGGGCGCGGCGGCTTAAACGTGAGCATGGTCTGGGATTGATCGTTATCGATTATCTGCAGTTGATGCAAATTGGCAGCGCGTCGGAGAACCGTGCCACAGAGATCGCGGAAATATCACGGAACTTGAAGGCCTTGGCCAAAGAGCTTCACGTACCGGTCATCGCGCTATCACAGCTGAACCGCAACCTAGAGCAACGCCCCAACAAACGACCCGTCATGTCGGATCTCCGGGAGTCGGGAGGTATCGAACAGGATGCGGACGTGATTACCTTCATCTATCGCGACGAGGTCTATAACCCCGATAGCCCTGACAAAGGCACCGCGGAGATAATTATCGCCAAGCAGCGAAATGGCCCTACAGGCACGGCCCGGTTAACCTTCCTGGGCCAATACACGCGTTTCGAGAACTTCTTGCCCGAATCTTCCAATGAGGCCTTTGCGTGATCGGAGCCCCTTGGGCGACGATCGATTTGGCCGCCCTCCGCAACAACGTGGCGGTGGTTCGTCGTCACGCACCTGACGCCCACATCATGGCCGTGGTTAAAGCGAATGCCTACGGCCATGGGGTTTCTGATGTCGTGGCCGCACTCACCGATGTCGATGCGCTGGCTGTCGCCCGTATCGACGAGGCCTTGGCGCTGCGCCAGCGTGGCGCAGAACAACCGATCGTCATACTGGAGGGGGTTTTTACCACCGATGACGTGGCATTGGCCCACAAGAATCAACTGGATCTGGTGATTCACGGCCGTGAGCAACTAGCGCTTCTGGCAGACGCGCATCCAACCGTACCGCCACGTCTGTGGATCAAAGTCGATACCGGCATGCACCGCTTGGGTTTCAATGCGGGAGAGGTTTGCGAGGCGGTACGCCGGGTACGGCAAATTTCAGGTACGGGCACCGTCGTGGGTTTGATGTCCCACTTGGCGGATGCCGAAGCGCCCGATTCTGCTGACACGATTCGTCAGATTTCTGATTTTCGCGAGCTGACTCGCAGCCACGACGGTCCGGCAAGTCTCGCAAATTCGGCCGGTGTGTTGTGTTGGCCGGACGCTCGTTTCGATTGGGTTCGCCCCGGCATCATGTTATACGGCGCGTCTCCCCGTGGTCCCGACCATGCGGACAAGTTGGGTTTGCAACCGGTGATGCGGTTCCAGACCACCTTGGTTGCAACCCGGGAAATATCTCGTGGAGAAGGCGTTGGATATGGTTTCTCCTGGCGAGCGTATCGCCGCACCCGAATTGGTGTGGCAGCCGCCGGCTACGCAGATGGTTATCCGCGCCACGTTCCTTCGGGCACCCCGGTTTTGGTTGGTGACCGTCACGTTCCGATCGTTGGGCGAGTATCGATGGATTTAATGACCGTGGATCTCGGACCTGATGGTCCCGAAAAACTCGGAGATGTGGTCACGCTGTGGGGCGATGAAGCACTTCGGGTTGAGACCATAGCTGACCATGCCGGGACCATCAGCTACGAACTATTGTCTCGTGTGACCCAACGGGTGAAGTTGATTCCCGTTGGTGGGGACTGAGTTAATCGTAACCGAAGGGTTTTCCCGCTGTTCTGTTACGAGGCGGGAAAACCCTAGTTTCTAGCGTCGGCTCTTAGGTGACTGCGCCCCGGCTGGCGCTCGAGACCAATTTGGCGTACTTGGCCAAGACACCTTTCTTCGGCGTATTGCCGGGCGGCTCCCAGGCTTGTCTTCGCTTCTCAAGTTCGATGTCCGGTACGTGCAATTGCAGGATTTGTTCGTCGGCGTCAATCGAAATCGTATCGCCTTCTTCCACCAAGGCGATTGCGCCCCCAACGGCCGCTTCCGGCGCGACGTGTCCGACTACCATTCCGTAGGTTCCACCGGAGAATCGTCCGTCGGTGATCAGGCCGACTTTGTCGCCCAGGCCGGCGCCGATAATGGCCGAAGTGGGGGAGAGCATCTCCCGCATACCGGGTCCACCTTTGGGCCCCTCATAGCGAATTACCACGATGTCCCCGGCGCGGATTTTGTTGTCCAGGATGGCCTGCATGGCCATCTCTTCAGAATCGAAGACGCGAGCCGGACCCTGAATTTTGCGTTGTTTGATACCGGACACTTTGGCGACAGCACCTTCTTCGGCCAGGTTGCCCTTGAGGATGGCCAGATGGCCTTCCGGGTAGACCGGATCATGCCAAGGGCGGATAACCGATTGCGACGGGTCGGGCTCAGCGGATACACCCTCAAGCAAGTCCTCGATTTTCAAGCCCGTCACGCTCAATGCGTCGCCATGAAGTAAGCCGTGATCCAGCAGCATTCTCATGATTTGTGGGACCCCTCCCGCACGATGGAAGTCCACCGTGACATAGCGACCCGATGGCTTCAGATCGCACAGGACCGGTACCTTGCGACGGATTGTCTCAAAGTCGTCGATACTCAGTGGAACCTCGGCGGCCTCGGCGATGGCCAACAGATGCAATACGGCATTCGTAGATCCCCCGATTGCCATGACCACCGCGATTGCGTTTTCGAACGCTTTGCGCGTCAGGATGTCGCGAGGGCGAATACCTTTCGCTACCGCTTCAGCCAGTACACGGGCGGATTCGGCTGTACTGATTACTTTTTCTTCGTCTTCAGCAGCCATGGTGGATGACCTGGGCAAGCTCATACCCATGGCTTCGAAAGCCGATGACATGGTATTGGCGGTATACATGCCGCCACAGGATCCCGCGCCCGGACAAGCGCGCCGTTCGACTTGCAGTAACTCTTCTTCGTCGATTTTGTGGGCCGTGTAGGCCCCAACGGCTTCGAAGGCACTCACGATGGTGAGATCCTGGCCCTTATAGTGCCCGGGTTTGATGGTCCCGCCGTAGACGAACACCGCCGGAATGTTAAGCCGCGCGATCGCGATCATGGCGCCCGGCATGTTTTTGTCACAGCCGCCGATGGCCAATACACCGTCCATGCTTTGACCGTTGCATACGGTTTCAATTGAGTCGGCAATCACTTCCCGCGACACGAGAGAATATCGCATGCCTGGCGTACCCATCGAAATGCCGTCGCTGATGGTAATGGTGCCGAATATTTGCGGCATGGCGCCGGCATCTCGTAATGCCTTTTCGGAACTTTCGGCCAGTGCGTTTAGACCAACATTGCATGGAGTGATGGTGCTGAAACCGTTGGCGATGCCGATAATAGGTTTAGAGAAGTCCTCATCCTGAAATCCCACGGCCCGAAGCATGGCCCGATTGGGGGAGCGCTGCGGACCCTCAGTGATAACGCGACTTCTTTCGTTGGATGACATGTAGAGACCTCGATTTTTTTGTCGGGGCAGTTTTCAGCGAACGAACGATTGTACCGAAACTTTCCGTTCAGATGCCACGGTCCGCCATCGTAACCTTTGACCGAAATCGTGCTTAATACGCGAATCGATAAAAAACAGTTGTTTACAATTCGTTGTTAAGTAGAATGTTTAAGTATGGATCGATTGAATCTCTAGATAAAAATGACCTCGTTGATACGGCGACTTTACGATTGGTGTTCTACTCGCGCGTTTGCGGGTTTCGCTATGCAACCAGGGAAAACGCGTTTCGCACTACCGCTCGCTGTATTGATCCTATTATCTCCAAGTTCCGTCGCCGCAACACAGACTGACGATTCCAGGGAGTGGCGGGGGGCGACTGACGCGCAATGGATGTTTTCGCCGCTGCCTTCGGGCGCCCCCTGCCGGCCTCTGGGGGCGTTCCCCGCTCGGTTTTCAATGGCGCTTGTGGAGGATGCCCACGGCAACGGGAGTTCGTTGTGTCTCCGACCTCAGCGCGATTTCGGTTCTGCCTCGACACACCACCAAATAGTGCCTGCAGCAGAACTGAACGTCATGGACAGGGTCGGCGCTTTGCCAGGCGATTTGAATTTAGCCCGTAATGTACTCAGGCCGTTCGAAGATCGCAGAAGCGAGGTGGAATTGCTCTCCTTAGTCCATTTGCCAGATCTGGAATTGACGCCCGCCAGGGGGCTTCGTTCCTATATGAGTGCGGCCATTGCTTACTTGCACACTATTGACGTGAGGAAGGCGCTCGCAACGCCGGAGCGCTATCGCGGTCAGCGTGAATCGGAATGGGCCATGGACACTCTGAAAGATCAAAGGTTGCTTGGGTTTATGGGTAACGCTGGTGTCGAGTTGTCCGTCAATCGTCGGTGGGCTTTTCAGCTTGATGTGATGTATTTGAATGTTGACATTGGTCCGAATTTGTTGGAAGTGGCGGAGAGGGCAACGAATCTCGCGGTGGGTGTGCAAGATTTTCTAAAGGACGGCGACGAGTCCTGGGTGTATTCGATTCGCTTCGGTCGCCGATTCTGATCTTTTTGCTCATTGCGCCCACTCGGTTGCCAACGGACAGGCGTGAGCGCGAAGCTGTCGTGAGTCCAATAGTTTATAGTTTCAGCTAACAAAAACGTATGGTTGCTCTTGGAGCGGTCTATTTTTATTCAATAACACTCATTTCGCCCCCGGATTAGCCGATAAACCGAGCGCCGTATGAGCGGGTTGCTTGTCGGCGTTGCGAACAGCTGCTGGTGAATTGGACGAAATGGTTTTTGTGATCCCTGATGTGATGAAAAAACTGATGAGGTTAGAAATGCTTGGTGCAAAACTAGGGTTTTCCAAATGGCGTTTGCCGGCAATGTGCGTTGCGTTGACGTTTTTTATAGCTATTCCCGTCGCTGCGGAGGAGGGTAAGCTCGAATCGACGTGGCGTTCCTGGACTGGTGAGGCACTGAACTGTCTGCACTGCAATGGTTGGTATGTGGAATTTGGCGTGACCCGTTTTGTCCCCAATGTTGACAGCACCGAGCTGACCTTCGTGGAAGACAGTACGGCGCCGATCGTGGGTACCGTGCTTCCGGCGGGGCCGTTCGCGGGGTCTGCTGTTGACTTGGCGGCGTCGAACATCGCCACCATTAATCTGGGTTATATGTTCACGGAGCACTTTGGAATTGAATCCATTCTCGGTATTCCCGCGCTGAAGTTCGACTTCATCCCCGAGGGAACGTTAACAACCGATCCCTTAGTCAAGGTTGCCATTCCACCCGTTGCCGATGTTCAGGTTGGCCCTTTCACTAGTAAGATTGGAGAAGTCAAAGCCCTGCCGATCACGCTGAAAGGCGTTTACTACCCATTTCCGACCAGTCGGGTCCGTCCTTATGCCGGGCTGGGTTTGAGCTACACCATTACCTACGATGAAAAGATTACCAATCCGGGATTGTGGACGAACCCCAACGATCCGAGTACGGCGCCCACATTAGAAACCAGCGATGAGCTTGGCTACGTATTCAACGCCGGTATCGACATCGACGTGAGTCCCAAGTGGTACGTGGTATTCGATGTGTCGTACGTCAAACTGTCCTTCGACAATACGATCAGCGACACGATTGTTGATGGTGGTATCGTCGGCGTCCTGCCCGGATCGGATTCCACCATCGAGGTGGATGCGGATCCTTGGGTCTATACGGTGGGTCTAGGCCGCGTGTTCTGACCCGCGAGCTGCTAAGCTTTTAGTTGTTGGTTGTTCTGGCGATTCGACGACCAACCGATTGAATTAAAAAAGTCCCCGCCGAAACGGGGGCTTTTTTATGGGATGCCCCGGTGGAAATTTTGGGATTTGGCGTGCTTGGGGTTTTCGTACGGACAGGCGTCGCCAAATGGTCGATAGATTTAGTGAGTTAGGTTGGCCCGGCGAAGTCGGAACGATGGTTTTCTAAGGCGCTTTTCGAGCGTGGAACGATTGGCTAACGGCGCTAGGAGTTGGGCGTAACGTAGATGTCGAAGCGGATTTGCCGGCCCTTGAGTTGACTCGACGGTATGCCGCCCGAGAGGATGGGGGCTTTGAGTGGGCGTTTGACCACCGTTCTTTTGGTCGCTTTGGCGCGGGCGATTTGTAGCAGTTGAGAGGCGTCGTGCTCGTTCGGCGCACTTAACATGCGCAAGTACTGCATGTCCTTGCGAGGGAGGCTTCTTTTATCGACGGAAGGATACATCGGATCGATGTAAATGACGTCAGGTCGCTCCGCATCACTCAGCTCTGTAATCCAGCGTTCTGAGTCGGACGGGACAGTGCGTAGCCGATTGGCCAGAACTGAGAGATCGGGATTTTGCCTCGCTCGTTCGACGGCATCATCCAACATCGCGGACACGATGGGGGATTTCTCAATCAATGTAACGTGGCATCCCAGTTGGGCCATGACGATAGCGTCACGTCCCCAGCCGGCGGTCGCATCGATCACCTGGATAGGACCGGTCTGGCCGCGGGGGAGCACGGCACGGGCAAGGATTTCAGAGCGCAGCGATGCTTGTGCACGACGGTATTTTGCGGCGGAATTTGCGAAGTCTATCGTGAAAGAACCGAGTTTGCCGGAAGGGTCCTGCAGCTGGAGAGGGCCGGCGTCTACCACCAGTATGAGCTCGTAAGCGTCGGCTGCATCCTGTGTAATCACCGGTAGTCCTAACGCGGAGGACAACCGCTGCGCGGCCGCAGACTGATCGGGATTGGATTGGACAATCCCGATGTTTCGGGGGTGATGATTATCTCCGGAATTCATGTGCTTATATTACCAGCGTCGATCGGGTATCGTCTGGTTGGGCTGTCATGTAGACTTAATCTAACGGTCGGGCTAGAACTGCGTTGAATGAATCCGCATAGGTAGAGGTACCCATGGAGAGAGCGATCTTGCAGAAACACCAATCTGTTCCTGGTGTCGTATGGTCGTACCCGATCGGGCCTGAGCTGTATCTTCGCGGGCGCGAGTACATCCGTGGCCACGAGTCACTGATTCATTTCGTGCATGGCAATGGCTTTTGCGGCATGACTTACTGGCCGGTGTTTCGGCAGCTGAGCGAGTTCTTCGACATTTGTTTTCACGACACGCAGGGACATGGCGACAGCGACGATGGTGATCGTTTCCCAGGCTGGAATTTGACCGCGGAGCGCATGGCCCAAGTTGTTCACTACCGTCGACGTGGCTGGGGCAATAGGCGTATCGTGGGCTGCGGGCATAGTTTTGGTGGGGTGTTGACCTTACTGGCGGCTGCCCGATATCCCGGTATGTTCGATGCCGTTATCCTGCTTGATCCGGTGTTATTCCCGCGCTCCGCTGGCGGCTTGGTGGCCTTTTCCTACTACTCGGGTTTGAGCCATATCAGTCCATTGGCATTGCAAGCCAGGAAGCGGACGCGGTATTGGCCCGATGCAGCTCATGCCTGGGACTATTTTTATCAGCGCGGTATTTTTAAAGGCTGGTCCGATGGTGCCTTGCAGTGCTATCTGGAATACGCGTTGCACCACCACGAAGACGGCAGTGTAACCCTGAAATGTCCCCCATGGATGGAAGCGCAGATATTCGCGGGCTTTCCTCGGGGGTTATGGAACGCTGTCAAGGATGTTTCTTGTCCCGTTCACATTTTCTACGGTCGACGGACGTATCCTTTCATTCCGCCCAGTGTTCGCACAGCGGCACGAGTTAACGATATGGTTTCGTACGCGGAAGTGTCTGGAGGCCATTGTTTTATGCAGGAAGAACCTGGGCCCACAGCGGAACGGATGCTGACCTGGCTGCAAAAGCAAGGCTTCTAACCCTGCTTTTTGCGGTCAACGGGATGAGGGACAGACCAGTCTGTGACCTTCGGCCCCGTCGCCCAAATAAGAAGCGGTATCGACATCCACACAGCGATGCCGGCCAATAAAAACAAGTTTTCTAAAGCGATGACCTGAGTCAGATAGCCGAGCGTGACCTGAGAAATAATCATGCCCAGATTGAACCCACCGACAAAAATTGACATTCCCCGTCCATGCTCACCGGTGTTGAGCCGGTTAATCAAGAGGGCATTCATGGTCGGGTAGGACAAGGAGTGCCCCAACCCCATCAAAATCCCGCAGGCGATAAAAAGCGGTATCGCATGAACCCAATACAGCAAGCCGACACCAGTTCCCATGGCGATAACGGATGGAATCAGCACCAAGCGCTTGTTTGGCAGATCCGGCACGTGTGAGAAGAACGCGCGGATGAGAATCGAGGTTACAGAGTAGGCAATAAACAGGGCGCTGACCAGTTGGATGCCGCGGTTGAGAGCATGCGGCTGAGAGAAAACCATTATGGTGCCGAAGCCGAATCCCAACAGCAGCGTCGGCAACACCAGCAGATTAATCCCAGGGTCTTTGAGAATTCCACCGATACCACGGGTACTTCCAACTGGGTGGGCGATGTTTTTCTTTGACGGTCTATCCAGGCGACTCGCAAATGCCCATGCGCCTAAACAATAGGCGAAGGCCATCAGAAAAACCATATTGTAGGACCAAGTGTGAGCGACCCATTCGGCGATACTGGGAGACAGTCCGTGGGTGACGAGTGTGGAAATTCCAAACAGTCCCAGGGCGCTGCCTCGCCGATGTGGTTCGACCAAATCGACAACTAAGGTCGATGAACAAACGAACCAGAAAGAAAATGCCAAACCTTGAAGTCCGCGAAGCAGCAAGATTAATCCGCCCACGCGGTCGACAGCCAAAAAACCAAGGCATGTAAGACCTAAAATGGTGGCGCCCAACAACAGAAACGGACGCCGACCTAAGCGATCGGATAAGTTACCCACAAATGGCAGGGATGCGATGGCCAGGCCGCCATACGAGGCCATAACCCATCCGACTTGGGCTTCCGTCGCGCCCAGTTCGGTCACCATGTACTTCGGCAGCAGGAAAAACGTCGTAAATCCCATGAAAAAACTGACATTGGCGACCAGAAGGGTGGGGAATCCCGGAATCGCAAGCACCGAGGAAGCGCCAAGGGCTGACGTGTTGGGCTCGGTCGACGTCGACATGGTGGGGTAAAGTCTCTGGGGGGCAGAAGGTGTACTGACCAGCGAAAATAGGCGACAGTTTACCAGAGATATTTTGTCAACGCTGAAGGTCGCGAGCCGGGTGAAGGGTATTTCATCACCCGTTCCGAGCCAATGTACCCACGGAGGAGAGGCCGTTCATGGATTTCGAACAGCTTATACAACAACGATATAGCGTACGTGCTTTCTTGTCTGATCCGGTTCCTGAGCCGGTGATCCGCGACATTCTTCGGGCCGCCCAGCGGACACCGTCTTGGTGTAATACGCAGCCTTGGCTGCCCGTTGTGACCCTCACTCCGTCAGCCACTGATCGATTTCGTGAGACCTTGTGGGATCACGTTCAATCCGGTGGAATGCCACGGCCGGACTACCCGTTTCCAGGGAAGTATCAAGGGGCTTGCGCTGAACGACGGAAACAGTGCGGAGCGGCGCTGTATGGGGCGTTAGGTATTCCGAGGGAAGACAAACGAGGTGCCATGGCTCAGACACTGAAAAACTTTCGGTTGTTCGAAGCGCCGCACATGATGATGGTGTTTTGCCATGAGAGTTTGGGGTTTTACGGGGGCGTGGATTGCGGTTTGTTCATCCACGGCTTTATGTTGGCGGCGTTAAATCGCGGGGTGGGCACTGTGGCTCAGGCGGCGCTGGCGACCTATCCAGATTTTGTTCGCGAATATTTCGGGATTGATCCGGCTTACCGTTTGCTGTTTGGGTGTTCGTTCGGTTTTGCCGACGAGAATGATCCGGTGAACCAGTATCGAACCGACCGTGCCCATATCGACGAGACGGTTCGCTGGGTTCGAGCCTGAGTCTTCTCGGAAGCGAGAGAGACCAAGTCGGTAACAAAAAGAGGGGGCGGAAAGATGCCGCCCCCTTCAATCAACGCTCGACCCGAAATGTCAGCTGGCTTGGTACATCGTCACAACGCAAGCGCCACCGAGGCCAAGGTTGTGTTGTAGGCCGACCCGGGCGCCTTCGACTTGCCGTTTATCCACCCCACCTCGGAGTTGCCAGCAGATCTCGGCGCATTGCGCAAGCCCCGTGGCACCCAGCGGATGGCCTTTCGACAGCAAACCACCGGAAGGATTGACCACCCATTCGCCACCATAAGTGCAGGCGTCGCTTTCGATCAGCTTCTCCGCCTCACCTTCGGCGCACATGCCCAAAGCCTCGTAGGTGAGCAGCTCGTTCGCAGTGAAACAGTCATGAAGCTCAATCACGTCTACGTCCTCAATACCGATACCGGATTGTTCGTAGACGTGTTGTGCCGCCAGCTTCGACATGTCGTAGCCGATGACTTTGATCATGGAGTTGTCTTCGAAGCTCGAAGGCATGTCCGTCGTCATCGACTGGCCGACAATATAAACCGGCTTGTTCTTGGCGTGCTTCTTCGCAAACTCTTCCGAGCAAACAATGGCAGCGGCAGCCCCGCAAGTCGGCGGGCAACACTGCAGCCGTGTGAGGGGGCCATAGTAGTGAGGCGATTCCATCACTTCTTCGACTGACAATTCATCGTGGAAGATGGAGCGCGGGTTATGGATGGCATGCTTACGGTTCTTAACCGCGATCTTCGCGAACGATTCCGTTTTTGTGCCGTATTTTTCTTGATGCTCTCGACCGGCACCACCAAAAAGCTGTGATGTGGGGGGAGCGCTATTAAACTTCTGCAGTTTGAATACCACGCCCATATGTTTGTCCATCGGATTGAGGCGATCAGTAAAGGTCGCGCCCAGCGCGCCTTTTTGCATCTTCTCAAAACCCATGGCCATCACACACTCGGCGATGCCACCTTCCACAAGCTGTTTTGCCAGCATGAGCGCGGTGGAGCCGGTCGAGCAGTTATTGTTGACGTTATACATCGGAATGCCCGTCAAGCCCAACTCGTACATGGCCCGTTCACCGGAGGTGCTCTCACCATACACGTAGCCGACCACCGCCTGTTCCACATCTTTGTAGCTGATGCCGGCATCTTCCAATGCTTGGGTACCGGCATCTTTGGCCATAAGATGGTAGTCCGGACTGTTGCCCGGCTTTTTGAACTGGGTCATTCCATTACCGATAACACAGACTTTTCGTCCCATTTGTCTCCTCCTGTCGACGATTGTCGATCTATTCGTTTGTCGCTATTGCGACCAACCCCTTATTTCATGAAAGCCATGGTGGATTCTTGGATGTTGCGTACCATCTTGGCATCCGTGAAGTCCGTCACGGTCTTCCAATTGTCACGCAGTTCTTCCACAGATGCCACGCCTCCTTCGGCGTCGCTCTTATAGCCGGGGGTACGAGTCCATCCCAGTTTGAAGAAGCGGCCAGCACCCACTTCGAACAGCGAACCGCTTTCTTTGCATTCTTCGCTGCAAAGCCACGCGACCAACGGAGCAACGGCTTCCGGTCGGAGCTTTTCCAGCAATGCCGGCGGCATAACCGTTTCGGTCATTCGGGAGCGCGCGACAGGGGCGATCACGTTTGTGTTGATGTTGTACTTTTTACCTTCGTGGCCCAAGGTTTGGCCCATGCCGTACAAGCCCAACTTGGCGGCGGAGTAGTTGGCTTGACCGAAGTTGCCGTAAATGCCGGCGGCCGACGCGGTGAGTACGACACGGCCGTAGTTTTGTTCGCGGAACATGGGCCAAGCGGCTTTGGTCATGCAAAATGCACCGCGCAGATGCACTTCCATGATTTTGTCCCAATCGTCGTCGGTCATTTTCGCGAATGATTTGTCGCGCAGGATGCCGGCGTTGTTGATCAGCATATGTACGCTGCCGAAGGCGTCTTTGGCGATTTCCATCGTTTTCTCGGCACCCTCGGTGGTGGATACCGACTCGTAACTGGCAACGGCTTTTCCGCCGGCGTTTACGATTTCTTCGACGACTTTGTCCGCAGCGGATTGGCTGGCGCCTTCACCGCTGAAGCTTCCGCCGAGGTCGTTGACGACCACGTTGGCGCCGCGGGATGCGAAGAGCAGGCAATAAGCGCGGCCGAGCGACCCGCCACCACCGGTGACGACTACCGTTTTACCGTCGTAACGTACTTCAGACATGACATACTCCCTATCGTTAGTGACTGAATATTTAATGAGCGAAATTGTAGCGCTGGGCGATGCGTGATGCCGGCCGCCAGCTTGAGTGGCCTGACCGTGACATCGCACCGACAGGCCGAATGCCAATGCAAATTTTTCTAGGTCAACAAAAAGTGGACGCGTGCGACGGCAATGGGTGTCTGGGCATCACGTTGCCAACAATCGACTTTGACGTGAGCGACACGTTTTCCTTGCCGCGTGATTTCGCAGCGCGCGAAACTTTCCTCCGCCCGGCCGGATCTCAAGTAATCGATGTTGAAATCAATGGTTTTTGGAATATCGAGGGAATCACGTGCCCACATCAGACTCACGATGGCGCTATTTTCCATGAATCCGCCGATGACCCCGCCGTGTAATGCCGGGAGAGCAGGATTGCCGATGTTTTTCTCCAAAAATGGTAGATAAAACAACGGATTGTTATCATCGTCGAGCCGCATGCGCATCCCGAGAAGTTTGGCGTACGGAATTTGATCCATGAGTCCGGCGAAGTCACCGGACTGGCGCGCGTGTTGAATCAGTTCTTCGATGGTCATGCGCGGGTCTTTTGAGCATTACGCGGCAAACTGGAGCTTCGCATGAACGTCGCGAGACTGGTCGCCACCGGGTCTTCTTTGTCGTCCTGGTAAGCGATGGCTCGAACGAAGGCGATTTGGCGCGTTAACTTATAGCACTCGCTGAATGCGAACAGGTCTTTTTCCGGCGTGGCGGGTTTTTGATAGTCGATACGCAGGTCGAGTGTGGCGATCGGTTCCATTCGGGGCAGTGCGGAGAATACGGCCAAGCCGCCACAACTGTCGATCAGTGAGGTCAGGACGCCGCCGTGAATCACGCCGGTTTTCGGATTACCGATCAGTTCCGGTTTATAGGGCACTTTCATCGTGCCGCTGCCCTTTCCGATCTCTATTACTTGCAATCCCAATTCCCGCCCGTGAGGGACGGTATTGAAAAACTGCATAGGGCCCGAAGGCCTGCGATCCTTTTTCTCAGTCAACTGTGTGCTATTCCTTAGCCGACCCGCGTCGGTTTGCCATGGTCTTAGGGTTCCGGCGACCGGTTCTGCCGCCTCGCTCCCATTCCGAGTCGTTGAATCGATCGGCTATCATAGGCGACGTCAACAGGATTGAAAAGGCTAACGAGCCGGACGCACGATTCAGAAGATTCCGAATTCCAGCCCGGCAGCTAGGGTCTGCCCCATCTCCCGGCATTTTGCCAGAGTTTCGTCGGTCAATTCGCCACGGGCGATGACGGGTTCATATACTTCTTTAAAGGGATACCCACGCCCAATACGTTGGATATGGCTCAGTGCGCCCCGTCCATCGTTGCCTGCACTGATGAAGACGCTGTAGGGCAGATTATTAATTTTGCCTTCAACGGGGTAGTAAGTTCGGTCCAGGAAATCCTTGATAGCGCCGGACATGTATCCCATGTTCTCCGGCGTGCCAATCAGCAAGCCGTCGGCCCACAACAGGTCGTCTGGTCCGGCCTCTTTGGCCCAAAGAAAACGAACCTCGACGCCTTCAAATTCACACGCGCCTTCTTTCGCAGAATGGGCCATCGCCTCGGTATTTCCCGTTTGCGAGTGGAACACGATGAGAAGATGTTTCTTGTTCATCCTATCGATGAGTATTCGACCGACTGATTGTTCGCGGTGTTGCCGTCAGCTTGAGAAAATAACATGTTGGCTTTACCAAGGCAGCCAGTTGTTGCCGTCCGCGTCGTAACCGTCGGACGTTCTACTCGCGAGCCCAAGTGTGGGTTTACGCTATCGACTTGATGGCAACTGGTCTTTTAGGGGACTATTCGTCGCAAACCTGTGTCTACGTGGTTTTCGGTTAACGGCCCAAACTCGATCTGTAAGTAGTTCAAAGGAAAGCTTCTTATGTCCCTCGCGACCACCGATCTTTGCGATGCCTATTCTGACCAACTTCAAGTTGTTGAACCGCTGTTCCGCGATTTTGGTGGGAGGGTTCATTTTCACGGTGCGATTGCCACGCTGAAGGTCTTCGAAGACAACAGCCTGGTTAGGAGGGCGTTGGAAACTCCGGGTGAAGAACGGGTTTTGGTGGTGGATGGAGGTGGCTCACTCCGCTGCGCTTTACTTGGGGATCAGCTCGGTGAATTGGCGGTCGAGAATGGGTGGGCGGGCATCGTTGTATATGGCTGTATCCGGGACTCTGATGCCATCGGACAATTAGACCTGGGAGTCAAGGCCATCACCACGCATCCGCTAAAGAGCGTGAAACGCGGCGGTGGACAAGAAAATATTGACGTACGGTTTCTCGGCGTTACCTTTCGTCCAGGAGCTTGGCTGTATGCTGATGCCGATGGCATTGTCGTCAGTGACGGCGCGCTGAGCTAACGCTCCGGGATACAAACGAAGTGCTGTCCGTCTCAAGTGTCGTTGTCGCGGGCTGTCAGGTGAACATCCAGGAGGTGTTCAATTGAGGATTGCATTCGATTGACGGCTTCGGCGCCTTCGCGTACGGCCTCTTTGGCTCGGTGAAACTCCATGAGGCCGATATGCGACAAGCGGGGGGAAATGACGATTTCTGCCGGGTCGCCCGCCATACGGCTGCGCGTGATCCGGTCCTGCATAATGTTAATAGAAGCGGCGGTCACGTCGAACAAGCCGGGGGCTGTCTCCACTTGATCACGTCGGGTTTCTTGTTCCCGGAAAAACGATACCACGTCTTTTACGTTCCAACGCATCACTGAGTTGCGAAGGCCTCGCACGTCATCTTCCTCGGCTTCGTTGGGTTCAGTGGCTTCGGTTGTGTTCTCCGGCTCGTCGCTATCTTCGACAAATCGGCTGCCGATCCGCTCAAACATGTCCCCATTCAGATTGACGGCGATGACAATATCAGCCCCCATCGCGCGACAGACCGATACCGGAACCGGGTTAACCAAGCCGCCATCCACCAACCACCGGCCGTGGAGTTTGGTGGGGGTAAACAGCCCCGGCAGGGAAATGGAAGCCCGAACCGCGTCCAATATGGGGCCTTTGCTTATCCAGACTTCGCGTCCGTTATGGAGATCGGTTGCAACGGCGGTGAATGACGGGTGGAGTTCTTCGATTCGGGCGTTCTCTACCTTTTCTCCAAAGACGTTTAAAACGCGACGCCCCTGAAGTAATCCGCCGCCCGTGATGCTGATGTCCAACATGCGGATGACATCTAAGCGTCTTAATCCACTGACCCAGCTTTCAAGTTCATCCATGCGATGGCTGGCGTAGGCAGCTCCGACCAACGCCCCGATAGATGCACCAGCGACCACTTCCGGGATAATGCCTAAACGGTGCAGTGCTTGAAGTACGCCGATATGGGCCCATCCGCGAGCGGATCCGCTGCCGAGTGCGACACCGAATCGGTAGCTTTTGAGCGGGTCGCGCTGGGCCATGAAGAAATCTCCGGTCTATTGACTCCGTGCAACTATTCTACGGCGGCCGAATCCCCGTTTATATGGCTTGCTTCCATCCGTTGGAAAAACTGTGGATCCATCAACTCGATGAAGCGCTTGGCTGCGGGTGTCAGGAACTTGCCTTTGCGAATGACGACTCCGTAGGTCCGCTTGGGGAAATATTTGTCCAGCGCAATCGTGTGTAATTTTTCCCGCCCCGTAAGGCAGATGCTGGTCACGATGGAGATGCCGAAACCCAGCGCGACGTATTTCTTAATGACCTCCCAGCCCCCGGCTTCCAACGTGACTTTGAAATCGAGATTGTGTTGCTGGAATACCATCCTGACGACACGCCACGTGCTCAGATGTCTTGGAGGTAGAATCAATCCGTAGCGACTGATTTCTTCGAGCGTCACTTCGTTGAGCCGAACCAGTGGGTGATCAAGCGATGTGATCAGCATGGGGTCGTAGGAATAGATCGGCCAGTAGGTGATGTCCTCTGGCACGTCCAGCATGGAGCCCACCGCGAAGTCGACTTCGTCCGCACGAAGCATTTCCATTCCATCACGACCGGTAACGTTGTGGAGGTTGAAATGAATCCCCGGATACTGGGTGGCAAAACGGCCGACGATTTCCGGCAATAAATACAAGAGTGTCGATTCACCGGCGGCGATGTTGAGTTGTCCGGATTCCAGGCTGCCCCGCCGGGCGGCGAAATTCTCAGGGAGCGTTTCCAGTCCCTCGACCAGCGGCAGGGCCAGTTCGTAGAGGATCTGGCCTTCCGGTGTGAGTTTGATTTTCGGGCCACGACGTTCGAACAAGACGACTTCCAGTTCCCGTTCGAGTGCTTGGATCTGAAGTGAAACGGAAGGCTGGCTAAGAAACATTCGTTCGGCAGCTTTCGAGATGCTGCCCGTCTGGGCCGCATGACAGAACCCCCGTAACTGCTGTAACCTATTGTGTTTATAGTAATGACGTGATGTTTGGCGGTCCATGGTCGACCCCCTCATTGGCGCACTTCAATGAATTAAGATAATCAATATTAAAGATTGAAGAAATTGACTTGTCAAATGGATCATATCGCGATTAGGATAGGCGCCCGCGTTGGAATAACTGGGGTTTTCAGATTAGGCGTGGCGCGCCTCGTTGTGCTAAGACGAGCGCAGGCGCAGTTAGGGAACCGTCTTGTTCGGTTCGCTCCCGCTGCGATCACCGCATGACCTAACTGGAATATTTTTCAGCGCGATTTTAACAGTGTGGTTATCTTTCAAATGACTCGATCCGCCTGTTTGGGGTTTCGTGTCCGGTGTATTTCTAAACCTGCCACAAGCGGGGCACTTCGGTGGGATATGTTATGGCCGCATCGATTCCGGTTTTATCGACCCCGGAGTCGATGTCAAACTCTCCGAAGATCGCACCAAACAAAAGGCTTGGATGCGTCCACATGGCCATAGCCAGGAAGGGCTCACCACTCTGTTGACCATGGAGTGGTGGGCCCCGCTATTGTCGGCGTGTTTGTCCGCTCCTTCCATGGAGCAATTTAACGTCGTTGTCGAGGCATTCGATACATCATCGTTGAAGACCGATTGATATCGGGCTTGGCGATTGTCGTGTCGAGCTGCTTGCACGTGTGCGGCACAGCGGCCCGGAATCGGTGACTGCCGTTGTGAGAACAGCGAGCAACGAACCGTCCGGGACACAATGGCTAAACCAATATTTGCCCTGAAGTTCGGGAGAAGAGGCGATGAAGCTTGAAGAGCAGGTGAAACAGATTGAGAAAGATTGGGCGGAAAACCCACGTTGGAAGGGCGTTGAGCGGGGATATTCCGCGACTGACGTCGTTCGTTTGCGCGGTTCCGTCCAGCCCGACTACACTTTGGCCCGTCGCGGTGCCGAGAAATTGTGGGCATTGGTAAACGGCGAGGCCAAGAAAGGCTATGTGAACTGTATGGGTGCGCTGACGGGTGGTCAGGCCATGCAACAAGCCAAGGCAGGGATCGAGGCGATCTATCTGTCCGGATGGCAGGTCGCGGCGGACGCCAATACCTCTGAGACCATGTATCCCGACCAGTCTCTGTACGCTTACGATTCGGTTCCCACCGTGGTTCGCCGAATCAATAACACCTTCAAACGCGCCGACGAAATCCAGTGGAAGGCGATCTGCGACGGCAAGATGAAGGAACAGGACGCCACTGATTACTTTCTGCCGATCGTTGCCGATGCGGAAGCCGGCTTTGGCGGTGTTCTGAATGCCTTTGAATTAATGAAAAACATGATCGTCAATGGCGCCTCCGGGGTGCACTTTGAAGATCAATTGGCTGCCGTAAAGAAGTGCGGTCACATGGGCGGTAAAGTTTTGGTGCCTACGCAGGAAGCAGTACAGAAGCTGATCGCGGCCCGGTTGGCTTCCGACGTGCTGGGCGTTCCGACTGTGCTGTTGGCGCGCACGGACGCCAATGCCGCTAATCTGCTGACTTCCGACGTCGACGATTATGACAAACCTTTCTGCACCGGCGAACGGTCTAACGAAGGTTTTTACTACACGAAAGCTGGAATCGATCAAGCCATCGCCCGTGGTCTTGCCTACGCACCGTACGCCGATTTGTTGTGGTGTGAGACGGCAACCCCGGATTTGGAAGAGGCGAAGAAGTTTGCTGAGGCCATTAAAAAGGAATATCCGGATCAGCTGTTGTCCTACAACTGCTCGCCCAGCTTCAACTGGAAGAAAAACCTGGATGATGCCACCATCGCCAAATTCCAGGCGGAGCTATCGGCCATGGGCTACAAGTATCAGTTCATCACCTTAGCTGGTATTCACAACATGTGGTACAACATGTTCGATTTGGCCTATTACTACGCGCGGGGCGAAGGCATGAAGCACTATGTTGAAAAAGTGCAGGAGCCCGAATTCGCTGCTGCCGATCGTGGCTATACCTTCGTGGCGCACCAACAAGAAGTCGGTGCTGGTTACTTCGATGACGTGACCACGGTGATTCAAGGCGGGAAATCTTCCGTAACGGCCTTGACGGGCTCCACCGAAGAAGCGCAATTCTAAGTCACCCGTTGACCGCGTTGAAACAGCGACCCGGAGCCGGATTACCCGCTCCGGGTTTTTTTATGGGTGCAGAGTTTGTTTCGGGTCGATCCAGCCATGCTACTATCGCGCTCGGGCTGACGCTAAATTACGATAAAAATCAGCGTTAGGGATGGGTTTTGACAACGACCTCGTATGAACAAAATCCACGGATGTCGCGTTTTCGGTGAATTGGAGGTTGGTAGGTGGCAGATGAGGTTAGCTCTTTCGAGTGTTCAATGAGCCCAGCATGATCCGGTGAAGGGTAGCACCCATCTTCTTCAGGGGTGCCGGCTGGTAACGCAGGTGGTCAGCCGCTGAGTGAATTCTTATTTTAGTAGAGGAATTGCAATGGCGTATAGCAAGATCGTTGTCCCGAAAGATGGCTCCCGCATCACGATCAATAAGGACAGCACGGTCAAAGTCCCGGACAACCCAATTATTCCATTTATCGAAGGAGACGGAATCGGAATCGACGTCACCCCCGTGATGCGCCGTGTCGTTGACGAGGCGGTACACCGTGCTTACGACGGCAAGCGAAAAATCGTGTGGATGGAAGTATACGCCGGGGAGAAAGCGCAAAAGTTGTATGGCGGAGACGAGTGGCTTCCCGATGAAACACTGGATGCGCTGCAAAAGTACGTGGTTTCCATCAAAGGCCCTTTGACGACTCCAGTGGGCAAAGGGATTCGTTCACTCAACGTTGCGATTCGTCAGGTCTTGGACCTTTATGCGTGCGTGCGCCCCATCCGCTATTTCCCCGGTACACCGACGCCAATGAAAGACTCGGAGCACACGCGTATGGTTATTTTTCGGGAAAATACGGAGGACATCTATGCCGGCATTGAATGGGCAGCTGGATCGGAAGAAGTAAAGAAGGTGATCAAATTCTTACAAGAAGAAATGGGTGTTACCGAAATTCGCTTTCCGAATACGTCCGGTATTGGCATCAAGCCGGTTTCCCGCGAAGGATCGCAGCGACTGGTCCGTAAGGCGATACAATACGCAATCGACAACGATCACAGTTCGGTGACCTTAGTCCACAAGGGCAATATCATGAAATTCACCGAAGGTGGATTCCGTGACTGGGGCTACGAACTGGCTAAACAAGAGTTCGGCGCCGAGGTGATTGGTGAGGGGCCTTGGTGCCGCATCAAAAATCCTAAAACGGGGCGTGAGATTGTAATTAAAGACGTGATTGCCGATAACTTTCTACAACAGATCCTGTTGAAACCCGAAGAATACGATGTGATCGCAACTTTGAATCTCAACGGCGACTACATCTCCGATGCCCTCGCGGCGCAAGTGGGTGGTATCGGTATTGCGCCGGGGGCGAATATTGCCGATGCCGTCGGTGTGTTTGAAGCGACACACGGAACTGCGCCGAAGTACGCGGGTAAAAATCGAGTCAATCCGGGCTCGATCATTCTCTCAGCGGAAATGATGCTCCGGTACATGGGCTGGTCCGAGGCGGCCGACTTAATACTAAAAGGCGTGTCCGGTGCGATTGCTGACAAGCAGGTGACTTACGATTTGGCTCGCGTTCGCGGCAGTTTTACGGCACCTAAGCGTGTCGGCGAGGCTAAGGGCAAGGGTCCTCGCGGTGTGGAAGAAGAAGTGCAGCGTCTCATTCCTGGCGCGACTCTGGTGAGCTGCTCTGGCTTCGGCGATGCCGTGATCGCTCATATGTGAGCTAACCGCCGGTATTCTGATTGGTAAATGATTCCTATGATCCGTGTCCTGTTGGTTGATGATCACAAACTGGTGCGTAGCGGAATCCGCAAAATACTCGACGAGAGTGAAGATGTGGAGGTTGTAGCGGAGGCCGAGACGGGCGAGCAAGCGCTCGATCTGGCCCGTGAGCATGAACCAGACGTGGTGCTGATGGATGTCAACATGCCAGGTATTGGGGGGCTGGAGGCGACCCGAAAGCTGTTGCATTTCAATCCCAAAATCAAGGTGATTGCCTTATCTGTGCATCGAAGTGAACCGTACCCGGGACGCCTGCTGGAGGCGGGCGCCTCGGGTTATTTGACGAAAGACTGCAGCGCGGACGAGATTATCTCCGCCGTCCACAAGGTGTATGCGGGAGAGACTTATATCGATGCTGACATCGCTCGGGAGATGGCGCTATCGCGTTTGCCGGGAAAAAAGGCTGCCAGCGGATTGGAGGAGCTCTCTCAGCGTGAGATGCAGGTTATGCTGATGGTTGTGCAGGGCAAGCCGATTCAGGAAATCTCCGATCGGCTGTTTATCAGTCCTAAGACCGTAAGCACGTATCGTTACCGCCTTTTCGAGAAGCTCGGTGTCCACAACGACGTGGAGTTGACAAGGCTTGCGATGCGCTACGGTTTGATCGATGAAAATGCCGATTAGGCGTCTCCAACACCGCGTTTAGCATCCCCAAATTGAACACGTTTGGCCCGCTGTTTTAGTCTTTCTTTGAAGTCCTATGTCCTATTTTGATCTGTCGTGCCGGAAATGTCCCCGGTTGAGCGATTACTTGGATAAAGTTAAAGCGCAATACCCAGATTATCATTGCGCGCCGGTTGCGCCGTTCGGTGATCCGGATGCCAAACTGCTGATTGTGGGGTTGGCGCCGGGAATGCATGGGGCGAACGCGACCGGCAGACCGTTCACCGGTGACTACGCCGGGATATTGTTGTACGAGACGCTCTACAAGCACGGCTTTGGCAGTCAGGAAGAATCGCTCAACGCGCAAGATGGTCTAGCCCTCCGAAATTGCAGGATTACTAATGCGGTCAAGTGCTTGCCGCCGGCGAACAAACCCTTGGGGCCGGAAATAAGGCAATGCAACGACTATCTTGTAACGGAACTCGAATCGTTGCCAGAAGGTGCGGTCATACTGGCACTTGGGCACATCGCCCACCAAGCGGTGGTGAGAGCATCCGGGCAGAAGTTGAAAGACTATCCGTTCGGGCATGGGCGGTGGGTATCTTTGCCCACAGGGCATTACTTATTGGACTCCTATCACTGCAGTCGATACAACACCGCAACAAGACGGCTGACGGCAGAGATGTTTACACGCGTGTTCGACACCGCGAAGCGACTACTCAATGCTGATGGTTGAGGAAAAAGCGACACAGTCAGATTTCGACGCCAAGGCGGTGATCAAGCGTTTGCCCGACCGGCCGGGTGTGTACACCATGCGGGATGCGGCAGGCGAGATCATCTATGTCGGTAAGGCGCGGCGATTGCGTCAGCGCGTGGCGAGTTACTTTCGGGGTGATGCTGTGGCGCCTAAAGTGATGGCGCTGGTCGCCCGGGTGGCGGATATTCAAGTGACGGTGACGCATACTGAGGTCGAGGCACTGTTGCTGGAGTCGAACCTCATTAAGCAGCATCGCCCGCGCTACAACGTCGTCTTACGTGATGACAAGAGTTATCCCTACATCTATCTGGCAGATGATCACCCGTTCCCACGGATGAAGTTCTACCGAGGGAGCCGGCGTCGGAAAGGCCGTTTGTTCGGGCCCTATCCAAACGCAGCGGCGGTGCGGGGCAGTCTTAAAGAAATCCAGCGTTTATTTCTCATTCGTTCTTGCGAGGATGTGGTCTTCGCGAATCGCTCGCGTCCGTGTTTGCAATACCAGATCGGTCGTTGTTCGGCACCTTGTGTGGGCGAGATCAGCGCCACCGACTACGCCAAAGACCTTCGAGATGCCGTACGTTTTCTTGAGGGTAAGACCGATTTGGTGGTTGATGACCTGGTAGAACGCATGGATTCGGCGGCCCAGTCCTTAGATTTCGAGCAGGCCGCCAAATATCGCGATCGAATTGCCCGGTTGCGAAAGATTCGCGCCAGTCAGGTGGTGAGTGGCCGGGCGGGGGAGGTCGATATTATCGGCACTTATCGTTCCGGGCAGGGTTGGGCGGTGGCGGTCGGTTTCGTCCGCCGAGGAAGACATCTCGGTCACAAGACCTATCTTCCCCAAGTCCCGACCGATACGAGTGCCGAAGAGCTACGGGCGTCATTCATCAGTCAGTACTATGTCAGCGGTGAGTTGCCCGCGGAAGTGATTTCAGATGGCCCCGTCGATCAAGGTGAGCTGATCGCGGACATGTTGACGAACCGCGCTGGTCGTCAAGTCCGACTCAAACACCGAGTCCGCAGTGAACGGGCGCGGTGGATTGAGATGGCCAAGGACAACGCCAAGCAAGCGCTGGAACTCGGGAATGCATCGTTGGAACATCGTTTATCGGCTATGCAATCGATGTTGAACCTGAGTCGCGTTCCGCGGCGGATCGAATGTTTCGACATCAGTCACACGATGGGGGAGGCCACGGTGGCTTCTTGTGTTGTGTTTGGCCCGCAAGGCGCGATCAAGGGTGACTACCGCCGATTCAACATCCGCGATGCGGCCGGTGGGGATGACTACGCCGCGATGAAAGAAGCGCTATTGCGGAGATATCGTCGTCTAATTGAGGAGGCGGCCTCGTTGCCCGACCTGATTTTAATTGACGGGGGCAAAGGACAGCTGGCGGAGGCGAAATCCGTTCTCGATGAACTGGGCTTGACCAACATCGACCTGATCGGCGTGGCAAAGGGAGCCGAGCGAAAACCGGGGCAGGAACGGTTGTTTTTGCCAGGTCGCTCTGCCGCTGTATTATTGTCGGGCGAATCCGATGTGCTCCACCTGATACAGCAGATTCGCGACGAAGCCCATCGCTTTGCCATTACGGGTCACCGCCGGCGGCGGGCCGCCGCCCGGACAAAGTCCAGTTTGGAGACCATTGCCGGATTGGGCCCGAAACGGCGACGCAGTCTGTTGCGACAGTTCGGTGGACTGAAGCAGGTTGCCGATGCCGGCGTCGATGAATTGGCCAGCGTAAAAGGGATATCCCGAGCTTTGGCGCAACGCATATACGATAATTTTCATGCCGACAACAGATGAGCAAACCGTATGCGGATGAACGTTCCCAATCTATTAACGTTATCCCGTATCATCCTGATTCCGCTTTTCGTCGTGGCGTACTACGCACCGATGTCTGGGGCGCAGACGCTGGCGGCATCGCTTTTCGTGTTGGCAGCTATCACGGATTGGTTGGATGGCTATTTGGCCCGTCGATGGGGGCAGACTTCTGCCTTCGGCGCGTTTTTTGATCCCGTTGCCGACAAGCTCATGGTGGCGATGGCGCTGTTAATTGTTCTCCAAAACGATCCACGTCTCATCATGGCCTTACCCGTCGCGGTCATCATCGGGCGAGAAATCACCGTCTCAGCGCTGCGTGAGTGGATGGCAGAGATTGGTCATCGCGGTCGCGTTGCGGTTTCAATGTGGGGCAAAGTCAAGACGACGGTCCAAATGATTTCGCTGGTGATTCTGTTGCTGGCCGACTGGCCGACTTATCCGCTCGGTCTGCTCGGGCTTTATATTGCCGCGATATTGACGCTTTGGTCCATGATTCAGTACCTGCTCGCGGCCTGGCCCTCCATTGCGAACGACGCGCAGGGATAGATCGCGTTGGTGTGGCGTGCTCAGAGTGCCTCAGGGCGCTTGACTCTTTTGCTTTCGTCGATAGAATAGTGCCTCTCTGTCGGGCGGGAATAGCTCAGTGGTAGAGCACAACCTTGCCAAGGTTGGGGTCGCGAGTTCGAGTCTCGTTTCCCGCTCCAGTATTCACCGCGACGGCATCGGGGTGGTCTATCTCGATGCCGTTGTTTTTGTGCAAGACATCCTATCAGATGGCCGGGCACACGATATTCGCTCCCGCAGTTACCGGCTAGGTGGCAGAGTGGTTATGCAGCGGCCTGCAAAGCCGTGGACGTCGGTTCGATTCCGGCCCTAGCCTCCAATCCCCCCGTCGTTGTCCAACGACCCTGCAGTCTCTTCGAAACCCGGGATATCGGGATTCTATGTTTTTCCGATGTTTGATCTCAGTCGCAGAAAAGTCAGAGCGACATCCACCAGCGCGCCAGTTCCCAGGTTATCGGCGTTGGGATCGCTGTGCGAGGGAGACGGGACGCTGCCATCGCGCAATGGTTAGCCGGGGTTGATCCAGACCGATTCGGGAAGCGAATTTCTGGACGATTAATACGACGAGGGGCTGGTCTTACGGGAGACCTACGTTGATCTAACGAGTATGAATCGTATTTTTTCGTCTCGGACGCCAGCAGGTCGTATAGGGGGAGACGGATTTCTTCCGTATCACCGATATCATTCATTGGTTGCGATTCAGCTGATCGATCAGTGGATCGTCGACTATGACGAAGATGATGACATCGTCGAGGTGCTTTCCTATGGGCAGGGGCGCGATGAGCACACGGTTTTCGTGACTGCCTCGCTGCTCCT
>JAXHTV010000011.1 GCA_034189865.1 Pseudomonadota bacterium
CCCGCTATTTTGTGTTTACTCGTCCTGGGATTCAGCGAGCAATGCCATGACCTTCCGCCAGCCTGCTTCGGATTCGGGCCCGGCCTTGGCGAATACCCGCTCGAAGCGTGCCCGCTGATTGCCGCTTAGCTGATTTTCCAGCCTGCTCCCGGTCTTGCTCAGTTGCAGCCTTTTCACGCGCCGGTCGTTGGGGTCGGGGCAAACGTGTATGTGGCCGTCCGCGATGAGTCGTTGTAACGGCCGGTGCAGGTATTGCTTGGAGACCTGCATGATGCCCAGCAACTCGTTGATGCTGCAGCCGGAATTGCGGCCTGTAAAAAAAAGGATGCGGTGGTGGATTCGCGAGTAGCCCAGGCTGGCGAGTCGTGCGTCGGGCTGGGCGGTAAGGGCGCGAAAGCCAAAATGAATTGCCTCCAGGGCGGCGTTGAGTTGTCGTTCGCGCTCGCTGCTATTTGAGTCAACCATGTTGACATACTATCACCGTGCCCCTGAGAATCATAAAGGTCAGTGATGTTGACTTAGTTGGAGGCGATATGTCGGCCCATGGTGTGTGTTGGCTCGGCGGCCAGGTGCTGCCGTTGGCGTCGGCCAAGGTTTCGGTGATGGATCATGGTCTACTTTATGGCGATGGCGTTTTCGAGGGGATACGGTTCTATTCCGCTCGGCCGTTGCTTTTGGCGGCGCACCTTCGTCGGCTGGAGAACTCGGCATCGGCAATCGCGCTGACGCTGCCGTGGTCTGAGCAGGAAATCACAAGCGTCGTTAGCGAGGTGATTGCGGCTTACGGGCAGCCGGACGGCTATATCCGTTTGGTGGTGACACGCGGTGTCGGCGCGCTGGGCATTAACCCCGCAAGCTGCAGCAACCCGGAGCTCATTGTTATCGCCGACGGTCTGCGGATGATCAGTGCCGAGGCTCGCGAGCAGGGCGTTTGCGCCGTTATCGCCTCCACCCGCCGGTTGCCGCTGGATGGCCTGGACCCGCGCGTTAAGAGCCTGAATTACCTGAATCAAATTCTCGCGCGGATCGAGGCTAACCGCGCCGGGGCGGAAGAAGCGCTGATGCTCAATGCTCAAGGCCGGGTGGCGGAAGGAACCGCCGACAATGTGTTTGTGGTGCGAGGCGGTGAGTTGCTCACGCCGCCGGTCACCGATGGCGCGCTGGAGGGAATCACCCGGGGTGTGGTGATGCAACTGGGGCGAGAGGCGGGCTTGGGGGTTCGCGAGGTGAGTCTGGCACCTTATGATCTGTATACCGCCGATGAGTGCTTTCTCACCGGAACCGGCGCTGAGCTGATTCCGGTGCGCGAAATTGACGGTCGTGGCATGAAGATCTGCCCTGGCCCGGTCTACGGGATGTTGTCCCGGGCCTTTGCCGATTTTATCGTTCAGCAAACCGGAGATTTCTGAGCGAGCACGCGTTAGTGTCGGATCTCAGCCGCCGGGTTGAAGAACGGCGAGTTGCGGCTGCCGCGCTGGCCCGGGTCGATGGGAACACGATCAATGCGTCAAAAGCCATCCGGCCCCACGTGGGGCCTATCAGGAGATCGTTAGCATCATGCACGCGGTGGACTATCTTCGCTTGAGTGACATCGACCCAGCGGATCTCCTGCCCTTTTTGAATAGCGAAAAGGTCCGCAAACACTTGATGCAGCACCCGCCGTTTACCGTGGATACCGTAACGGCGTGGGTGAACGCCAAGCTTGAGGTCGACGCCACCGCCGGTTGCCGGGTGAGAGCCATCGTGTGCGATGGGGCGTTGGCCGGGTGGTGCGGCATTCAATTAGAGAACGAAAGCTACGAGTTGGCTATCGTCATCGACGAGCGATTTTGGGGCCTGGGCCACCAAGTGTTTAACGACATGATGCGCTGGGCGAAAGAGCTGGGGCACGCGGAAGTGTTGATCCACTTTCTGCACACCCGGCGGAATTACCGGTTTTTGAACAAAATCGCGAAAGAGGTGTACCAAACCGAGATGTTCGGAACCCGATTCACCACCTACCGATTGCGCGTGGAGTAGGGCCTTAGCGTGCCCTACCCTTCTTGCCGGGCTGGAGAAAGGCGCTCCGGTGCTACGGGGTGGCCATTATCCGCAATGTGTTCGCTACCATGGACAAACAGCCCGTCGCGACAATCGATAACCGGACCAGCTTGCTTACGGCGAATACTTCTTCCCCTCGCTTTTGGTAAAGATCACCGGTGAGCCCGGCGATGATGACGATGGGGGGAAACAGCAGCAAAGAAGCTATCCCGGCCCATGTTTTTCGATACCAGGGGATCTGGTCGTAGGAAAGCTCGGTCGGCGTGGGTTCCGAGCGTGCTGCGATTTGTTCTCTTTTTTCGAAAACGAACGCGATCACAAAAGCGCTTGCAGCCCCGAAGAAGGTCAGTATCCCAATGAGTGATTGGGCCTTATCGGTCATTCGCCCATAGCGCGCGTGCGAGTCCAAACCGATGAAGTAATAAGAAAGACAAAAGGCGACGATTCCTACCAGAACCGCGATGATCAAAGACCGCATTGTCAGCTCCGTTGTGATGCGAAAGCGCCGTATAGTAGCGATATACGATTCTTCTAGATAGGCCCTGCTTAAAAAGAGATCGATCACTCCGTTCGTGGGTTAGGGTTGGTCGCCATAGTGGAGCTGGGCGATCAGCGGCAGGTGGTCGGATGCTTCACGGGCCATGCCACCGCGCTCCGCTCGGACGTCGCTCAACCGGGCAGGCGGGGAGACCCACATTTGATCCAACGAAAACAAAGGGAACCGGGATGGAAAGCTCCGTGGTACGGCACTGGGCACGCCAAAATGGGCCCGTAGCCATCGCAGTGGGCGGCCCCAGAGAAACCACTCGTTGAAATCGCCCATTAACAGGGTGATATCGGCGTGGAAATCCGACTCGCTCATGGCTTGGATCAGGCGGCGGACCTGTTGTCGCCTTTCGTAAGGCTTTAGACCCAAGTGTGTGGCCAAAACTTCGATCACGGTGTCGTTATGCCTGAGCGCGGCGTGAATCGCGCTGCGGGCTTCTCTTTTCTCCACGCTCAAATCGATCAGGCGATAGTCTTGCACCGGCAGGCGGGTGATGAGCGCATTGCCATAGTGGCCTTGTTCCCGGCGCAGGGTGGGGCCAGAGATTACATACCATGCATCGGTGTCTTGATAAGGGGCCAAAACATCCCGGCCGTGGTGATAGGTTTCCACTTCCTGCAGGGCGATGAGATCGGCTTCGAGTCGGTCGATCACACGTCGAACGCGTGTGGGATCAAAACATCGGTCGGTGCCGACACAGCCATGGATGTTGTAGGTGGCCACCCGCAAAGACTGTGTCGGCATGGGGTCAACTTTCGGTTTGTTCGGAGGCGTTGGCGCGATAACGCAAGACCAGACGGTTGAGCCCGAAAACGAGCAGCAGAAAGCAGATGCCGGCAAACACCAGCGAGGCCACCGTTTGCCAGTTGGGGTCTTGCAGGCTGGCTCGCAGCCGGTCGGCAAAGAACGCCAGCGCGGCGATGCCCGGACCCATACCGAAGAGGGTGCCGAGGATATAGTCCCAAAGTCGGATACGATAGGAGCCGCCCACCAGATTGATCACGGCGAAAGGCGCGACCGGCACGATCCGAACGGTGGCGATCGCCAACAGCCCGTTGCGCTCGATCTGCTCGCCGATGGCCTTAAAGCGGTTGTTCAACCGGTCGGCGCCGAGTGTTTTTCCCAACCAGGCGCCGATCGTATAGCCGGCCAGGGCGGCACCCAGCGTACCGGTCATTGCGTAGGCAAATCCCAACCACGGTCCGAACACCAAGATCATGGCGATGTTCAAGGCGGTGACCGGCACCATCAACAAACACGCCACGATGAATATCACCAGCAACAGGACCGGGGCGAGGGGTTGCTGCCGTATGGATTCAATGCCTTGGCGTAAAGCCTCCAGTTCCAGCCACTGGCCCAGTGGCGTAAAACGCCAGGTCAGCGCGAGCAACAGCAGAAATAGCGCCACGCCCAGCGCGGCAAACAGCCGGGGTCGGATTCCATCAGTCGTCATCGAGCAACAGCGCCTTGAGCAGTTCCGCCGGTTCGACGGGTTGTTCCGGATCGGTCAGCTGTTGTTGGGTCAATAAACCCTCCTGGTATTCGGGCAGCTCGGACATCAGTGGGCGCAGCGAGCGATTGTGGGTACGCAAGGCCTCGATGGCCGCCAAGATGCTGCCATGCTCGCCGATGGCCCGGGCGACGGTCGTCGGGTCAGTGTCCAGATGCTCGGCCAACAGGCGGTCGCGAAAGTGCGCGATCCCGCGCTGCTCGACGGCTTGTTCCGGTGTCAGTTCGATGGCCAGATCGCATTCGGTATCCAGCCCCATGGACCGGTTGTTGATATTGGCCGATCCAACCCGCACGAAGCGGTCATCGATGACCAGAGCCTTGGTGTGTACGCGGATGCTGTCTTCGCCGTTCAGGTCCGGAATATGGGGGTAGTAGACCCCCAATCGGTTGTGGCGGTCAGCGTCCTGAAGGTGATTGAGGATGCGCACGCGCATCATGTCCATGGTCTGTTGGGAGAGCCAGCCGTCGGTGCACAGTGGCAAGACGATAATCACTTCCGGCCCGTCCTGGGTTTGCAAGCGCTCAGCCAGCGCCCGGGCGACGGAGTCGGTGGTGAGGTATTGGTTTTCGATGTAAATACTCTTCCGCGCCGCGGGGATGCTATCCAGATAGAGTTGTTCGATTTCCCGAACCTCTGCTTGCTCTCCCAATTTCGGGCGAGTTCGGGCGATGGCGACTTCGACATCGCATAGATCCGGTTCGACGCCTTTCGGCCAAGGCGGTCGGGCGCCATCGGGGATTGCCGGCGGTGGTTCGGGCGGGGTGGTCTCACTGGCGGTGGCGTGTCGCCAGCGCTGCCGGGCCAACTCACCCACGGCGGCAGCCACCGGCCCTTGCACCAACACTTGCACATCGTGATGCGGCCGACCGCCGAGCCCATCCGCCGCGGTCCGGCGCGGGTCGGTTAATTGGTGTGACTGGGTGTCCCAGCGCCCCCGGGCCAAGTCCAAGCCGCCGACATAAGCCAGGTGGTCGTCCACGATCACGTTCTTTTCGTGGTGCGCGCCACCGAACGGGCAGTGGCTATCGAAGCGAAAATACAGCTGCTCGTGAGTCGTCCAACCCAATTTAAGCTCGGTCAGCCATTCCCGGCCTTGGGCCAATAGGGGGGAGTAGTCCCAGTTCAACATGAAAACCCGCAATTGCTCGTGGGCTCTCACCTGCTGATCCAGTAAATTCCGCAGCGTGGGGACCTCGGGTTCCGATTGTTCCGGGCGCAAGCGAAGCCCGCTGAAAAGATCCCAGGTGAGGATAAAAACGCACTCACGGGCGGCGAGGAGGCTGTCGTAGAGCGCGGAAAAGTAGTTTCGGCCGTCGATTAAAAAGGCGACCTTCTCGGCGCGTTCGATTCGCCAGCAATTCCGGCCCGGTTTGAGAATGGGTGTCGACGACATGCTGGGTGTGTCCCCGTGGATTCCGGGTGAGAGGTTATGTTCCAAGATTCCAAATTGCAGCGGTGATGTAAAGCGTTCATCGCAACGGCCAAAGGGTTTGGCACCTCGCTGCATTAAATCGCGAGCGTGGGCTTGCGGATTCGTTTCAGGCCATGGTGGAAACTGTTAGCTAAAATTTCATATTGTCCCTGCGCAGCCGACAAGGTCAGTGGTCGGCGTTTGTCGGCGTGAATCCGGGATATTCTGCAGCCTATCGGGTGGATGCAGGTCATTTCATTGCGGTGTTCGGGAGCAAAAAAATGAAGCAGCACTTATACGTAACCGTGGCGCTCAGCGCCACACTCGGCCTAGGACCACTCACGGCCAACTCGGCGGATGAATCGCTCAGTGCCACGGCCTCCCGGTCCGAGACGGCCACTTTTCCAGCCGGATTCGACTGGCCCGCGAATCCAGAGCGGCTCCAGACCGACATCAGCCAAAAAAATACGCCCGCCCTGCGTGCCCATTCCTGGTGGTTGTGGGCCGGCATCAACAGCTTAGATGACGCTGGCCAGCCGATTTGGTGGGAATGGCCAACCGCCACCCAAACTTATCCTTATCAACCGCATCCCGGCGAGATCAAAAAGCCGGGAAATGCCCATGCCGATCAAACCCAACACGGCCTGCGCGGCAAGAATGCGCTCAATACGCCGATTGATCTCGACGGCCCGATCTACCCTCCGCCAACCATCGTCGATGGCCAATGCCGTTCCACCGCGCTCCCAACCCCGGCGCTGCCGGATGGTCCGCGGTTCCAGTCCAATGGCGACATCATGATTGCCGGGGTGATATACAACGGGAGCGCGTTCGACTGGATACAACAACGCCAACTGTACAACAGCGATGTGCTGACGAAGCGCTGGAACGGCGGGGCAGGCGATAAGGATATCGCGCCTTTTCCGGCAGATTCGATTGTGCTGAAGAATATGTATTGGCCGGTGAAGGGCGATGATTTCACGGCGTTGCCGGTATGGCGCGACAACTTCCCGCCGGGGTATGGGCAATACGCGGGCTACGAAACCTGGGATTCGGTGGTGATCGTCGATCCGCGGGCCAAGGGCCCCCGATCCGGGCAGAGCGGCGTAACACGCTACCTCTACCATGTCCTCGATTCGCAAGGAAAACCCATCGAGCCCAAACTGGCGTCGGGGCCGATTTTTCCCGTCGATGCGTTCTATCATCAAAAGGTCGATGCGGGTTTTCTAACGGCCATGGATCCGCGCGACCGGGCGATTTTGGATGCCTCGGCCTGTTGGTTGTACAACCGTCCGTTCAAGGCCGGAGATTATCTGGTGGCGGTGGCCATGCACATCATCACCAAGGAGATCCCGCAGTGGACTCTGCAAAGCCTTTGGTGGTCGGATCAACCGAATGTTGGCCCGTTCGCGGCCGATCGGCCGGATATCCCCAAAGCGCAAGCGCCGGGCCCGTGGCGGCACTATTTGCTGACCGTGGAGTACGGCATCGAATCCGCTCCCGGGATGTTGCCGGTTTCGTTCAACCCCTACATCGAACTCGCGGCCAGTCATCCCGTGTCCACCAATTGCCGCAACTGCCATATCCGTGCGGCCTGGCCCCGCAGCGGCGCCGTCCAGCCGGCCCCCCAGGCGGTCAGCTCTTATGAAGCGGCCGGTGGTCCCGGTCCTTTGGTGGATATCCAGTTCGACGACCCCGTTTTCGATGAGCTGATGCGGTTGGATTTTCAATGGGCGGTGTCCGACCGCGCGGGCAAACCGCCACGGCCATAACGGGCCGGGTCCCGCTTGCGGGGTTAGCGAGGGGCGGTTTGTCCTGCACCGCTGAGCAGCCGGTGCAGGCCGTCGCCTTCAATGAGTTCGATACCCGCCTGCTCGGCGTACTTTTTGGCGTCCGTGGTGAAATGCCCGGTGGTCAGCGCGATGGCGCCGGCGGCGCCTTCGGCCTTGACCAGTGCGGACAACGACTGCAAGGGCTCCAGCCCCACGAACTGAGCGCGCCAGTACTTGCATTGCATGAGGTATCGCCGCCCTTCGCGCGCCAGGACCAGGTTGATGTCCGCTTCCGGGTTGGGCGGCTGTTCAATCACCCGGTAGCCTTGCCGACGCATACTTTCGGCCACCAGTTTTTGAAAATTCTGCCATTCCAGTTCCCGGAGCCCTTCGAGGCTCCAACCGTTTTGGCGTCGTATCCGCCAGACCACGAAGGCGAATAGGGCCGCCACCGCAAGCAAGGCGATGATGGCGGTTAAGTTGTCGGCGAGGGTGCTCGGCATGTTCGGGTCGGAACGCGATGGTGGCAGGAAAGGGATGCTCCATTGTAGCAGTGCCGGTTCTCGGCAGGCTACGAAGCGATGCGATCTGTGGCCTTAGGTGGCGAGCGCGGTGCCGGAGGTGGTCGGTGGCGTGTGCGTCCGGTCGGGCGCCGCCTGCGGAGGGGCGTGGACGTGTGCCACGTGAATGTACCCCCGCGGTTGGAACGGACCGAGTTCCTCCGCCGGAACATAGTGACGTAAAGACGGCCCCACCAGATCTTCGACCACGATGTATCCCATATGATTGAAGTCGCACGCCAATTCTTCGGCATCGAAGGCGGTGCCGAGCGGTTCGCCGATGGAGCGGAGCAGTCGCATCAGCCATTGGCTGCTGCGAATGGCCGTGCGGTTGTGGTGGTAACGGGCGTCCAGATAATCGAACACCACATCGACGCCGCCTTCGCACAAATCGGCCAGCTCTTCGAACACGTCGGCCACGATATCGATGGGCAAGTAATAGGTGACGCCGAGCCAGTTCACAAAGGTGGGCAGGCTGGGGTCGAAGCCGTTTTTGAGCAATTCCTCGCCAATGGATTGGCGTTGAAAATCGATGGGAATGAAGGTGACATTCTCCGGTACGCAAAGGCTCCGCTTCGCCAGTCGGCGCCGCTTGGCGTTCTGGGTGGCCGGGTGATCCAACTCGAAGACTTTGAGCTCGGCCACCAAATCGGGGCGTCTGACCACGAACGAGTCCCAGCCGGCACCAAGAATCACATACTGGCGCACGCCTTCGTTCATCGCCTGGACCAGTTGGTCTTCGGTGTAGCGCGCGCGCACCAAAACCGACATCAGCGCCTGTAAGATCGGCCGGCGACCCACCGCCCGGGCGAAGTGCCGGTGAAAACGGGGCCGGTGTGTCAGGCGGCGCAAGGGGTATGGCAAAAACTGTTCCGCATACGGATCGTCGAACACTTGGGTGTCCGGCGAATTGGTGGCGGCGGCGCGTAGAAACGTCACGCCGATGGCAGTTAAGCTGCTGATTCCCTTCAGCATACTCGGCATCCTCCAGCGGTTCTTTCGGACCGTGGGCATCAATCCGGTCCGTCACTGAGAAATATAGCCGAGCCATTCCATCCTTGCCGTTTGACTCTGGCGTACCCGGCGGTAGCGGATAGCGGGCCGTATCGGTAGCATTTCCCCACCGGATCGCCCCTGATGACGGGCCGAGTGGCCGGGATTGATTCGCGGACGGGGATGGTGAGCCGATGCCGAAACATTCTTTTATGGCCCGCGCCCAGCGCTACCTGCTAACCGGAGTGGTCACCGTGGTGCCGCTGTGGATCACTTGGTGGGTCTTGCAACTGATTCTCTCGTGGCTGTCGTCGTTTAGTCTGCCGTGGATTCGCGCCTTGTCCAAACAGGTCAATGGCTCGTCGGCCGTGCCGGCGCTGGATTGGCTGGGTCACCCTTGGGTTCAGACCGGCGCGGCTGCCGGTCTGACTATCATCGCTTTGTACTTTCTCGGTTGGGTGGCCACGTTCGTGGTGGGACGCCGGTTGATCGCTCTGGTCGATGCCTTGTTTCACCGAATTCCGTTGGTGCAGACCGTCTACGGCGGGACCAAGAAGCTGCTCGCTGCCTTGGAACAACAGCACGGGGAGTTGCAACGGGTGGTCCTGATCGAGTTTCCCACGCCCCGGATGAAGGCGGTGGGCTTTGTGACCCGGGTGCTCAAAGACCAGGCCACCGGCGCCGAGTTGGCGGCGGTTTATGTGCCGACCACACCGAATCCCACCTCCGGCTACGTGGAGATTGTGCCCGTGGGGCACTTGGTGTCATTGGATTGGAGCATCGATGAAGCCATGAGCTTTATCATCTCCGGCGGGTCCATCGCACCCGACTATGTGCGGTACTCATTGCCCGAAGAGGACAAACCAGCCTAGCGTTTCACGTCGATTCGCCGAGAATCGTCACCGTAATCCGCCGCCGGTGTCCGTGGTGACGGTGTTCCCACAGGAAAACCCCTTGCCAGGTGCCCAGGGCGCAGCGGCCGTCGGTGACCGGTAAGGTGAGATCCGGGTGCGTGAAGATGCTGCGGATATGGGCGGGCATGTCGTCCGGGCCTTCCAGGGAATGGGCGTAGCGCGGATCGCCATCGGGGGCGAAACGCGCCGCAAAGGCTTCCAGATCGTCGCGAACCGAGGGGTCGGCGTTCTCGCAAATAATCAGCGAGGCGCTGGTATGATGTTGAAACACATGGCACAAGCCGCTGCGGATGCCTGACTGGCAGACGATGGCTTGAATCTTGTCGGTGATTTCGTGGGTTCCCCGCCCCGGGGTCGTGATGGTCAGTTGCTCTTGCTTCACCATATCGCTCGTTCCCATTTGCGCGTTGCCATGCCGTACCCTGCCGTTCAATTGTATCTTGGGATCGGCCGGTTTCCTCAGCGCGGGGTCATTCAGCATTCTGCCGTTGGGAGAACGATCTCCCGCGCGAGCTCGGTGATAAACCATTGGACAAGCTGGACTGTGTCGTTGTTGGCGCCGGTGTGGTGGGTTTAGCGGTAGCCCGCAGCCTCGCCCTGCGCGGACGGGAGGTGGTTGTCCTGGAGGCCGAGCCGGCTGTGGGCAGTCAGATCAGCGCCCGAAACAGCGAGGTGATCCACGCCGGTCTTTACTACGCCACTGACAGTCTCAAGGCGCGGCTGTCTCTGGCCGGTCGTACCGCGCTCTATGCGTATTGCCAAAGCCGGTCCATACCCCACCGGCGCGTGGGTAAGTGGGTTGTGGCCACGGGCGAAGCACAACAGGCCGATTTGCGGGCCTTGCAGGCCAAGGCCGTGGCCAATGGCGTGACCGGGCTTCAGTACCTCGATGGCGGGCAAGTCCGCTCGCAATGCCCCGAGTTGGCTTGCGTGGCGGCGCTCTATTCGCCCGATACGGGCATTGTCGACAGCCACGCCTTGATGCAGGCCCTGCAAGCCGAAGCCGAATCTCACGGCGCGGTGGTGGTGCTGCGCAGTCCTGTTGCCGGCGGGCGTGTGGGCAATGGCGAGTGCGTTGTTCAGTTGGCGGATGGCACCGCGTTCGGCTGCCGGAGCTTGATCAACAGTGCCGGACTGTCGGCCACGCAGCTCGCCCGCGCGCTGGCGGGGTTGCCGGCGCGGTGGGTGCCGCCTTTGTATTACGCCAAAGGCCGTTATTTCGCCTTCTCGGGGCGGTGTCCCTTTTCGCAGCTGGTGTATCCGTTGCCGCAATCCGGTGGTTTGGGCGTTCACTTGACGCTGAATCTGGCCGGGCAAGCGCGCTTCGGGCCGGATGTCCAGTGGGTGGACGCGCCAGATTACGGTGTGGATGCGGGCTGTCAAACAGCGTTCGAACAGGCCATTCGGGCCTATTGGCCGGGACTGCCATCCGATGCTTTACGGCCCGATTTCGCCGGGATTCGCCCCAAACTCGCCGGTCCCGGTGAGCCGGCGGCCGATTTTCGTATTGATGGTCCCGCCCAACATGGCGTGCCGGGATTGGTGAATCTGTTCGGTATCGAATCGCCCGGCTTGACCGCCAGCTTGGCCATTGGCGAGTACGTGGCCGATTTGCTGGCCTGAATCAGGTCGCCGCGTTTAAGGCTTTGGCGTGGTGGTTGATATGGTCTTCGATAAAGCTGGCGATGAAGTAGTAGCTGTGATCGTACCCCGGATGCTCCCGCAAGGTGAGTTCCACCCCCGCCGCTTTGCACGCGGTCGCGAAGCGCTGGGGATGAAGCTGTTCGGATAGAAACTCATCGTCCAGGCCCTGGTCGATGAGAATCGGCAAGGTGCTGCCGTTTTCCCGCACCAGGTGGGTGGCGTCATATTCCTGCCAGCTTTGCTCGTCCGGCCCCAGATAGCCGGTAAAAGCATCGCGGCCCCAGGGGCAGCGAGTGGGATTGCATATCGGCGAGAAGGCCGAAACGGAGCGGTATCGCCCCGGATTGCGCAAGTGCGCCACCAATGCCCCGTGGCCACCCATGGAGTGCCCGAAGATGCCGCTGCGTTCGGTGTCGGCGGGAAAGTGGGCGGCGATCAGCTCGGGCAGTTCGCTGATCACGTAGTCGTACATGCGGTAGTTTTCCGACCACGGCGACTGGCGGGCGTTGAGGTAAAAGCCCGCGCCGCTGCCGAAGTCGTAGCGGTCGTCCTCACCGGGTAGTCCCAGCCCGCGCGGGCTGGTGTCCGGCGCAACCAGAATCAGGCCGTGTCGAGCGGCCGCGCGTTGGGCCCCGGCTTTGACCATGAAGTTCTGTTCCGTGCAGGTCAAACCGGAGAGGAAATACAACACCGGGCAGCGTTGCTGCGCCGCCTGGGGCGGCAGATAGACGGCGAAGCGCATCGGGCAGCCACACTGGCTGGAATCGTGGGAATAAAATCGGGTCCAACCGTCGAAGTGACGGTGCTGTTCGATGAGCTCTGGTGCGGACATTCTCAACCCCATGCGCAGTCGATCCGAGGGTTACGATTCATCAGGGTCATCCTAGTCGCTTTCACTTGAAGAAAAACATCGCCGCCTGGGCCGGGCGTGCTCGATTCCGGCGGGCGCCCTTGACGCCTGTTGGCTTCGGCCGCGATTCGCCTTCGTTGCTGTGTTAGAAATGGACCACCGTGCGGATGCTTTTCCCGGCGTGCATCAGATCGAATGCCTCGTTGATACGATCCAATGGCAGGGTGTGGGTGACGAAACGATCGACTTCCAGTTTGCCGTCCAGATACATCGCGACGTAGTCCGGCAGTTGGCTGCGCCCCTTGACGCCGCCGAAGGCGCTGCCTTTCCAGACCCGTCCGGTGACCAGTTGAAACGGCCGCGTGCAGATTTCCTCGCCGGCAGCGGCCACACCGATGATGGTCGATACCCCCCAGCCTTTGTGACAGCACTCCAGGGCGATGCGCATCAGCTGGACCTGACCGACACACTCGAAAGAATAATCCACCCCGCCATCGGTGAGCTCGATGATCACCTCTTGCAGCGGCGCGGCGTGCTCGGTGGGGTTAATGCAGTCGGTGGCGCCCAGTTGGCGGGCGAACTCGAATTTATCTGCGTTGATGTCCACGACCACAATGCGTGCAGCGCCGGCCATTCGGGCCCCCTGCACCACGCTCAAGCCCACGGCGCCCAGACCGAAGACCGCCACGGTGGAACCGGCTTCCACCCGCGCGGTGTTGAGCACCGCACCCACACCGGTGGTGATGCCGCAGCCCAGCAGGCAGACTTTCTCAAGCGGCGCGGCCTCCGGGACCTTGGCCAGCGCGATTTCCGGCAGCACGGTGTACTCGGAAAAGGTGGAGGTGCCCATGTAGTGATGAACCATCCGGCCATCGATGCTGAAGCGGCTGGTGCCGTCGGGCATCAATCCCTGGCCTTGCGTGGCACGAATGGCCTGACACAGGTTGGTTTTGCCCGAACGGCAGAACCGGCAGGTGCCGCACTCCGGTGTGTAGAGGGGAATCACGTGGTCGCCCGGTTTGACACTGCTCACGCCCGCGCCGACCTCCATGACGATGGCGCCGCCCTCATGACCCAATATCGCCGGAAACAGCCCTTCCGGGTCCGCGCCGGAGAGGGTGTACGCGTCGGTATGGCATACGCCGGTGGCGACATTGCGGACGAGCACCTCGCCTTCCTGGGGGGCTTGCACGTCGACTTCGACGATCTCCAGGGGTTGTGCAGCCTTCCAGGCGATCGCGGCGCGAGATTTCATTCCGATGGGTCCTTGTGTTCTTGGGTGTTGGTGGACCGGGACGGTTCCCGGCGTTGCCTAAAAGTAGGCTGGATCGACGCTGTGAACAAGCCTTGCCCCAAACACCGGGAAAATCCCGCGATGGGATTGTGGGCGCTAGCCTGCTTCCGAAAGGAGCGTGGTGTGATAGCGCAACACTTCAACGGTCTCGGACCAATACTCGCCCGGCAAACCGGCTTTGCGCTTCAGTTCACGCAGGAACTGGTGAGGCTCGGGCAGAGTGGACCACACCACCGGGAGGAAGGTGGCGCTGCGTCCGCTTTCGCGCAGAATGAGGCCATCCCGCCCGGGGCGCAGTTGATTCAGTAAATCCTGTTCGGACTCGAAAACCATGGCCTGGGGGATGCTCAGTAGGGAAATTTCGATCTGGGTGTCGGCCAGTTCCCCGCGTTCAAGCGCCGCAAAACGGGGGTCGCGAAATGCCGCGGCGCAGGCGTTGGCCGCCACGTCCACCGCCAGCGGGCAGTGGGCCGCCAAAGAACCAATGCAGCCGGTCAAGCGGCGGTCCATGTGGAGGCTGACAAAGCTGGCCGCAGGCTGCCGTAACGGCTCCGGGAGCGGGTTGAGGGGAACGGTTGGCGCCTGCCCGTGGTTGTCCAACCCGAATTCAATGGCCCGGCGGGCAAGCTGAAAAAGTGTGTCGGCATGGGGGTGCATGGACTGATCTCTCCTCACGCGAGCTGCCAGGCGCCGTAGCCCACCACCCGGTCACGGCCACCGGCCGTGTCGCCGGAGTTGCGAAGATCCGCCGTGGAGACGGACAGTTTGCGTCCGCGCGCGGCGAGCAGCAGTCCGGCAACGGGCCGTTGGCCGCAGGCCTGATGTTCGGCGATGGTTTCGGGCGCGAGGTTTTCAATGGCTTGGCAGGTGAGCCGATCCAGCTTCTTGGCGGTGCGATAGTCGTGGTAGTGAGACAGATCGGAGCTGATCACCACCAGCGTATCGGGCCGTTGCCAAAGCGCCTCGATCACGCCCTGGACGTGCTCCGGTGAAGCCTGTCCCACCAGCAAGGGGACAATGGCGAACGTATCGAACAGTACTTGCAGAAACGGCAGTTCCACCTCCAAACAATGTTCACGCTCATGTGCGAGGTCGGAATAGACAACGCCGCAGCGCCGTCTCAGGGCCGCAATCGTCGTCTGGTCGACCGGGAGGGGACCCAGCGGGGTGGAAAACGCCGTGGCACGGGGGGCGGCAATTCCCCGAACCGGGTAGTGATGGGCCGGACCGATCAGCGCGATCCGGCGTGGTGGCGTGCTCAGGTTTTTAAGCGGTGCGAAGGCTGATGCCGCGATCGGGCCGGAATAGAGATAGCCGGCGTGGGGCGCGATGATCGCGGCGGGTTCCGTGTCACCCGCATCGGCCTCGCCGAGCAACCGGGCGATCGTCGCGCGCAGTTCCACGGGGTTTGACGGATAAAACACACCGGACACGGCCGCTGGGCGTATGGTTTCCATGCAAGGTCTCCAAGCTTGATTTACCGGTTATGGGGTCGTTGTTGAGCGGTTTCAAGTGCTTGAAATAACGAAAATAACCCCCATTGATGAGTGAATTCGGCTTTTTGGTACGTACAACGATGACCGACATTCACCATACCGTTCCGGGGCGCTACTGGCATCGGCTGGAGGACGGGCGCTTGCAGTGCGACCTGTGTCCACGTTTCTGCAAGCTCCGGGATGGCCAGCGCGGGCTGTGTTTCGTTCGCGCCCGGGAAGGCGAGCAGATGGTGCTCACCACCTACGGACGTTCCAGTGGATTTTGTATCGACCCCATTGAGAAAAAACCGCTCAATCATTTCTATCCCGGCAGCCCCGTGCTGTCGTTTGGCACCGCCGGCTGCAATTTGGCCTGCAAGTTCTGTCAAAACTGGGATATCAGCAAATCGCGACAGATGCATACGCTGGCCGATCAGGCCATGCCCGAGCAGATCGCTCGAGCGGCCAAGGCTCATGGCTGTCAGAGTGTGGCTTACACCTACAACGATCCGGTGATATTTCTGGAGTACGCGGAGGACGTGGCGCAGGCCTGCCGGGCCCTCGGTGTGCACAATGTCGCCGTCACGGCCGGGTATATTTGCGACGCCCCCCGGGAGGCTTTTTTCAAGCACATGGACGCGGCCAATGTGGATTTGAAAGGCTTCGATGAGGACTTTTACTACCGCACGACCGGCGCGCATCTGCAGCCGGTGCTGGAGACCCTGCAGTATCTCAAGCACGAGACCCACGTGTGGCTGGAGATCACCACGTTGATTATCCCGGGCGCCAACGATTCGTCTGCGCAATTACACGCGATGAGCGAGTGGGTGGCGGCCCATCTCGGGCTGGACGTGCCGTGGCACTTCACGGCGTTTCATCCCGACTACCGGATGCCGGATCACCCCCCGACCCCGGCGGCGACCTTGCGTCAGGCCCGGGAGATCGCCCGTTCCAAGGGGATCCGTTACGTCTATACCGGTAATGTCCATGACCACGACGGCGGCTCGACGCATTGTCACGCGTGCGCAGAGCGCTTGATCGGTCGGGATTGGTACGTCCTGGATACGTGGAATTTGACGGCGGATGGCTGTTGTCGCCGGTGCGGCACGCGCTGTGCGGGGCATTTCGCTGAGCGCCCGGGTGACTGGGGCGCCGGGCGCTTGCCCTTGCGGATGGCCGAATTCGCTTGATGCGAGTTCACCCCCTACACCGGATTTACCAGGGCAGGGGGTTGTGGGCTCGGGCGACCGCGATGATATAGGCCACCGTGATCAGCGCACCGGCGAACGCCGCCAATCGGACGGTCAAGGTCTTACCGCGTTTCAAGGCAATGGTTCCCAGCACGATATAAACGACCAAACCCAAGACCTTCGCCGTCAGCCAGTGGTTGACGAACGGATACTGACCGATCTGAAACAGCAAGCCGATGGCACTAACGAGTAGGATGGTGTCAACGACGTGGGGGACGATCTTCACGCAGCGTTGCTCCAGCCGCACCGGCTTTCGCACCATCCAATAGCCCCGGAGAATGAATAAGCCTACGCTAAGGGCGACCGTGGTTAGGTGGATATGGCGGAGCAAGATGTACATCCGTTCCTCTCTTTGTTGTTTGCGTTGCCGGTGAGGGGTCGGGATGGATCGCCTGACCGGAATCATCGCCCGCCAGTTTACGGTAGTTGATGCGGTTCGTCTGTGTCACGCCAATCGAAATCCGCCGTGATACGTTAACCGTGCGGGGCGGTTGAGCCGTCAGGGCGCTCGCTGTGACACGTTGAAGTCCACACGCGGCCTGGGTTAGGGAGCAGGATCGAATGGTTGCGAATGCGTTGTGGCATGAACCCTTGCGGCGGGCTGCAGAGTTGATTCGTCAGTCCCGGCGGGTGATCGCGCTGGTGGGAGCGGGGATGTCGGTGGACAGCGGAATTCCCACCTTCCGCGGGCCCGGTGGCTTGTGGCAGCGAGTGGGCGAGCCCAGCGATGACGATTTTCGGGATTTTCTCGAGGACCCCGAGGCTTGGTTACAGCGCCGGATGACCCCCGGCGGCGCCGAATCGGAAATGCTCCAGGGACTGCTAAACGCTCAACCCAACGCGGGCCATCGCGCCCTGGCCAAGCTGGAAGCCGAAGGCATCGTTCAATTTTTGGTGACACAGAATGTGGACGATCTTCATGCTCGGGCGGGGAGCCGCCAGCTCGCCGAAATTCACGGCAATATCGCGAAAACGCGCTGCCTTGACTGCGGAAGTCGCCAGCCGTTCGACATCGCATCGGGCCAAGCGTGGCCGCTGGGGACTTGCCCTTCCTGTGGCGGCACGATGAAAACCGATGCGGTGCTGTTCGGTGAGCCGATTCCGGCCGATGTCATGACACGCTGTGAACAGGAAGTTGCCCGCAGCGATTGCATGTTGTTGCTTGGCACGTCCGCGGGCGTGTTTCCCGCTGCGGGATTACCGCTGGCGCTGCGAAAAAAAGGCGGCCGGTTAATCGAAATCAACCCGTATGTGACGGACATTAGCTCGGATTGCGAGGTGGTGATCCGCGCCAGTACCACCGATGCACTGCCGGCGCTGGTGAGCATGCTGGTGGGAGAATGAGTGCAATCGTCGGGTTTCCCGGCGTGCTTTACCCAGTAGGTGACTAAACGTGTCCTGGTTGTGGCTGGCGCTCGCCAGCGCGTTCGCATTGGCCACCGCCGACGCCTTGACCAAAGGACGGTTGGCGCATCGGCCGGCGGCCGAGCTGATGTTCGCGCGCTTTTTGTTTCAGGCGCTGTGGCTGGCACCGGTGTTGTGGCTGATGCCGCCGGATTGGCCTGCACCCCCTTTCTGGGGGTGGCTCGGCGCCATGGTTCCCCTCGAGCTGCTGGCCATGTACAGCTACATGCGCGCTATCCAAAGCAGTCCGTTGGCGTTGACGCTGCCTTATCTGGCTTTCACACCGGTGTTTATTACCGTCACGGGCTGGGTGTTGCTGGGCGAGCGCTTATCGTCCACCGGCGTGGTGGGCACGTTTTCGGTTGCTGTGGGGGCTTATCTTCTCAACATTCGGCATTTGCGACGAAATGGTCGCTTGGCGTGGCTGGCGCCATTGGCGGCGATTTTTCGGGAGTTGGGCTCGAAATGGATGCTGTTGGCCGCAATCGTGTTCGCTTTTACGTCCGTGATGGGCAAGGGCGCGTTGCAGTACATGGCGCCGATATCCTTCGCGGCCTTGTATTACGTGATTCTGGGCGGCGTGGTGGCGTTGGGGTTCGTGCTGACCCAACCCCGTGTGTTCGTCGACGTGGGTCGAAATGTTGGGGCGCACAGTTGGGTGGGCGTTTTCATGGTGGCGATGATCGTGTGCCACTTTCTGGCCATCCAACATGTGGAAGTGGCCTATATGATCACCGCCAAACGCACCAGCTTGTTGTTCGGCATGATCTACGGCGCGGTGTTGTTCGGCGAGCCGGACATTCGACGGAACCTGCTGGCCGCGGCCTTCATGCTGCTGGGGGTGTTTCTGGTGGCCCTTTAGGTTTTGGCGCGGGCGGTCAGAACCGCCAGCGCAGCTGCACAGAACCGGTTCGTTCTTCCCAGTCGTCCCGCTCGAGCACGGTCTGATAACTCAGCCGAAGGCCGATGTGGCGGCCCAACTGCCAGTCCAGAGCCGTTGCGACGACGAATGCGTCGGGATCATCGAACACTGTCTCCACGACCACCACCTGCGCGGTGGGCAGGGTGACCGATGCTTCGTCTTCCTGGTTGAGGAATTCCCGTTGGTAGCCGACTTCCACCACGGGACGAAGCTGCGTGCGGCCGAGATTCAGGTCCGCGGCGAGCTGAATGCCGGCCATGGCGAGCAGCGAGCTGGCCTCGGCTTCTTGCACCTGCAAATTCAACGGTCCGCCGTCGCGTTCTTCGTAGGCGTCGATCTCGGTCCGGGCGAATGCCACGTCTACGACCGGTCCGAAGCGCAGCGGGCCCAACCCGAAGTTGTAGCCGGCGCGGCCTTCGGCCGAGAAGGTCATGCCGTCGGTTTCCCCGTGGGCGATGGGGTAGACCGACAAGCCGGTGTGGCGCTCAATCACGCCGAAGTCCTCAATCGCAAAGCCCAGCCGGGCGCCGGCATAGGCATGCTCACCGGTCATGGTTACGAAGCCGTTAACGGCGATTTCATCGAGTTCGATCCGGCCCAGTCCATCGCTTAACGTCGCTTCGGACTGGCCGTAGCCCAGCGCGATGCCGAGGCTCGCCGTGTCGGTCACGGGAAAGCGAGTCCCGATGCCCGCCGCCCAGGCGTCGTGCTCGAAGCCGACCGTTGCGCTGTTCGGGTCCCGCTCACCCTGGATGCCGCTGCCGTAGAAAAACAGCGATCGCCGGCCGTGCCGTTGCTCGGGTTCCGGCGCCGGTACCGGCGCGCCGGCACTGGCCAGTTGGTATGGTTGGGTCAAAGCAACTTGTTCGCCCCCCGTTGCTGGCCGCGCCGAGCCGTTGGCCAGTTCACTGTTCAGCAGTGCGCCATGGGCGCGTGTCATCAACAAGGCCGATTGGGCCGCAATGGCGGGAAACGACGGGCCCGCATCCACGGCGTGAATCGTACCGGTAACCATCTCGGCGATGGTTTGCTGCGTCTGGGGGAGTGACCCCAGATCATCTTCGAACAAGCTGCCGATCACCGGCAGACGCGAGGCCAGATTCAAATTTTCCGACTGAGGTGTGATGCCATAGCGCTCCGGGTTCGCGGCAATGTCTGCGCCCAAGCCTTCCAGGTCCACCAGGTAGACTTTTAGGCCCGCCTCCCGGCTCAGTTCGTCGAGTTGTTCGGCCAGCGCCATGTTGTCGGCATTGCGGCTTTCGGTCTCTTCACCCGATACCGCGGTGTTGAAAATCACAAACCGGTTGCCACCGGCTTCCGACAGGTCGCGAATTCGTTGTTCCAGTTCGCCCGAGTTCACCGAGTTGCCAAGATTGAAAGCACCGCCGGTCAGCCGACCGAGTTGCTCAATGAGCTGGGACTGAGGCGGGTTGAGAATAATCAGATCGGTCTCGGAAAAACCGAGTTCGCTCGATGGCTCGTCCGCTCCCAACGCCGAGTCCATCAGATTTCCCAATAACCGCTGGCCAAGACCGCGAGTGTCCGGTTCGGGTTGATCGAACGTGGGAGAGATAAAGCTCACTTGATCAGCGGGGATATCGAGCGACTCACCCAGCTGGGTGAGCCAGTCCCTGGTTTCCACCTCCGGTCCCGTGATGCCGCTCACCCGCGATGAGAGCCGAACCAAGGGGCCCGAACCGGAGATGGTGTCTGCGCCGGGGGTGGAGGGGGAGCCAATTACGTAGATCGAAGGGCGCTCTTCAGCCGCCCAACTTCCGGGTAGTACTGCCAGACTCAAACAAAGTGCCACGGCAGTTCGGATTTGCTCCGCCATCTTGATACCTCTCAGCGCGCGTCAACAATCGCGAGCGGTTTTGCAAAATTCCTAGATCAATCGGCGAGTTGGGCAAATCATTGAGTGTTCTGTTTGGGCAGCGAGCCTAAATTCTGTGTCTCACTGAAAGTTCTAGCAGACTTGTGGCGCTTGTGGGCGCAAGGTGGAGAACCGATCGCCAAAAGATTTACGGCGGGCGCTATCAGCGAGGAGACAATTAACCGAACGGCGGTTCTGCTGGCGGACACCACAAACTGTAGCCGTTGGATTGATTCGGTTCCCAATCCGAGTGATGTTCTAATGCCGGCAAAAAACGTACAAAAATGGGCCTTGCGGATCGTTCGAAACGCCGGTAAACCGTTTCTGACGGAAAACGTCGAGGTCAGTCATGCATGCAGGGTATTTTCGGCAGCGAAATATAAGCCAGGTCTTATCCAATCACTCAGATACTAAGGCGTGAGATGAATAGATTTAGAATTTTCCTCCTGGTATTGGCGCTATTGACTACCGGCTGTTCCGGCACGCAGGTAATGATCGTGCCTGCGATCGAGATCAAAGGGTATATCGGCTCTGATCACTATGATTCGATCGAACTTCTCGAGAATGAGATTTGGCTGAAAAAAGGTGGGACACTTGTGGCCACTAGAGATGGCTTTGAAAGTTCTATTGACGATCTTAAAGACGGTTTTGCTGTTGCCTCAGAAAATGGTGCGAAAGAACTCACGTTGTCCGACAGCAAGTACGGGTTTGTAGTCAGGCTTCCTGACTACAGCACGATATATATCGCAGATAAAAACAATATGACTCATTGGGCATTGATCAGTATTCAATCGGAGTTGCTCGATGAATACTTGTCGTCTTTGGAGTAATGACTCTACCTGTACAGTGACAGTATTCACTTGGCATATGCCCCTCCAAGTTTCGTAATGCCCCGGCACGTGGTGGCCGACGATTCCGGCTGATTTTCCGGGTGGCGAAGCTCGCCGCTTTAACCGAACTGGCCGGACACGAACGGATTGGTGCGTCGTTCGTGGCCGAAGGTGGATTCGGGGCCGTGTCCGGGCACGAACACCACGTCGTCCCCCAAGGGGAACAGCTTGTCCTTGATTGATCGGACCAGCTGCTGGTGATCTCCGCCGGGAAAATCCGTTCGCCCGACCGAACCGTTAAAGAGCACATCGCCCACTTGGGCGAACCGGCTTTGCGGCTCGAAGAACACCACATGACCCGGCGTGTGCCCTGGGCAGTGGAGTACTTGTAGGGTCAGGCCTCCGAGGGTGACTTCATCGCCATCCTCCAGCCACCGATTGGGGGAAAACGTGCGGCCGGGGAAGCCGAACATTTGGCTCTGCTGCGGGATCATGGTGATCCAAAATTGATCCGCGCGATGAGGACCTTCCACCGGCACCTGCAGCCGTTCGACCAACTCGGCAACGCCACCGACATGATCCATATGCCCGTGGGTGGCGAGAATTTTCTCCACCGTGAGTTGCTCGCGTTCAATCACCGCCATCACGCGATTGAGATCGCCGCCCGGATCGATGATCGCGGCCTGGCGCGTTTGTTCGCACCACACGACGGTGCAATTCTGCGCGAAAGGGGTAACGGGAACGACTTCGTATTTCATGTGGTGTTGGTCGCGGCGAGCCTTAAGACAACAGATGTGGTCGGGGACAAGGTTAAAGCCGATCGATAAAGAAAGAAAGCGATTCAAAATAACTAACTGGGTCGGTCGCACCGGGTTAGACGGTGGGCAGGCTTGGCTGCTTCGTGGGACAATGGCGATTCGCGACAGGCCACCTTCAGCGTTCACGGAATTTGTCGTCGCTTCGAAGGTCTCATCACCTGCCTGTTTGGGTTATCACACGCAAATTTTCTCCATGTCACCAAATCGAAAATTCATCTGGGTGGTCGGTACCGCCGTTTTGGCATTTGTGTTGTTGAACCTGACTCCGCTCAGTGCGTTGCTGGAAAGCCACCAAAGCTTGAAAGCCGCATTGGCACAATCCGGTGTCTGGGCGCCGGCGGTGTTTACCGGGGTCGGGGCGTTATTGGTGGCACTGGGAATGCCCCGTTTGACGCTTTACCTTCTGGGTGGCGCGGCCTTCGGATTCTTGGAAGGCTTGGTTTGGGCCCAGATCGGCAGTTTGTTGGGTTCGTTGTTGTTGTTCGAGGTCGCTCGCTGGGGCAGCCGCGAATGGATGGCTCAGCAGCGTGAGCGCATCGACGGGCGCTTTTTGGCGTTGCTGGATCACCCGACGGTGATGTCCGTTTTTATGTTACGTCAGCTCCCCATCACTGCCGGTGTGATCAACATGATTCTGGCTCTGAGTCCGGTGAGCAGGGCAACCTTTCTGCTGGGCAGCTTTCTGGGGATGTTACCGCAGGGCGTGATCATCTCCCTGATCGGCAGTGGCTTGGGCAAAGATTCGCCCCAGCTCGCGGCGCTGCAGTTGGTGAGTGGGTTGCTTTTGATGTTGGCTTGGGGGTTTTGGGGATGGCGAGCTTGGAGTTCGATACGAACCCCTGGAATCAAAGGCGGGTGACGGGCGTCCACACCCATCACCCGCTTGGTTTATTTGGGTTAATCGGATTGCAGGCGCGTTAAGGTCGCCATCTTGGCCAGGCATTGGACAGTAAAGCCTGTGAGCCCGAAAAATCCCCACCCCAATACGACAAATCCCCAATGGATGGGGGCGGCGAACAGTTCTTCCGCATAAAAGAATGTATGTCCCCACTCATTGAATCCGAGATTCGGCATGATCAGAATGGGCGCCGCCACCACCAGGGCCAAGGGAATGGAAATCCGGTGGCGGAAGTCCGGTAGCCGGGTATGGACCCACACAAAGCCCATGGTCATGGCGCAAGCGGCTGCGGGAATACCGAAATAAAATAAACCGATATGGGTCGGGGTAAAGTCAGTATCCCGGATGGTGACCTGATGCCATGCGGCATCCGATTCCACCCAAATGCCTACCGCAGCCAGAATGATCAGGCTGCCCAGCGCGGTTGCCCCCAGGGTGGCCTGGTAGCGTGCCAACTCCGTTTGAGGACTGATCGGATCGGCGTCCGACTCTCGCGTGAACCATAGATACGTGACGCCCACTAACCCCACCAAGGGAATGGCGATGATCTGGGTCCAGAACAAAGGCATCCAGTAAGTTTGAAACTCGGGCGAGAAGTAATCGAGTCCGGTAGTGAAGGCGTAGTTGTGCTGATACCAGCGGTAGATGCCCAGCGTGATCAGGGCCATTCCCACCGGTATTCCCAGTGTTTTCCAGGGAAATTTCAGTGACGGGTTGGCGAGACGGGCCGCTCTGGCACTGGCGGCAGAGAGTTGATCGGTGTGCGACATATAAGCCCCCTCGGAGCAGTACCCCCCTGCTCCTTTTATTATTGTGTTTCGCTCGTAGCGGATGGCCGGTACCGACCCCCGTCGTCGGCTGATCCAGCTTCGCTTGTTGGGTTATCGGCTGCGCTCAAAAAGTCTTGAGTGCGTTTCACGAAGCCATGTCGCTGGCCTCGCCGGGATTCGCCGGCGGTCCCGGCAACGTGAAGTAAAATGTGCTCCCCTGGTCAATCACCGATTCAGCCCATACCCGGCCGCCGTGCTTGGAGATTACGCGCTTGACGGTCGCCAGCCCGATGCCGGTCCCTTCGAATTCCGAGGCCGGGTGGAGTCGTTGAAACGGCGTGAACAGTTTGTCGGCATATGCCATGTTGAAACCGGCCCCGTTATCCCGCACGAAAAAGGCCGGTTCACCTTGGATGGTCGTGTGTCCGACCTCAATGTGCGCACGGCCAGTCCGCAGTGAAAATTTCCAGGCGTTGCCGAGCAGATTTTCCAAGGCGATTCGTAACAGTTTCGGGTCTGCCCAGGCTCGCAGATTGGGTTCTACCTGGGTGGTGACGCTATGCGTGCGATCGTTATGCGCCAACTTGGTGATTTCGGCTTGAGCCATTGAAGACAAATCGATGTCGCGCTGGCGCAGGGTTGCCCGCGTGACGCGGGACAGCAGCAGGATGTCGTCGATCAGCTGATCCATCTCGGCGGCGCCCTTGCTGATCAGCTGCATGTGATTCCGGCCGCGAGAGTCCAATTGTTGCGCATAATCGGCTTTGAGGTTGTGGATGAGGCCGCTGATTGCCCTTAACGGTGCCCGCAGGTCGTGGGAGACCGAGTAAGAGAACGATTCCAGCTCCCGGTAGGCGTCCTCCAACTCGGCCGTGCGTTGGGCGACACGGGATTCGAGTTCTCGATTGAGTTCGCGAATTTCCTGTTCGGCGCGTTTGCGTTCGGTGATGTCCTGATAAGTCCCCATCACGCCGATTATTTCCCCGGCTGCGTTGCGAAGCGGTACCTTGGTGGTCTCCAGCCAAATGGTGTCGCCTCGCGGGGTGGTTTGCGGTTCTTCATAGTGGAGTTTGGCTTCGCCGCTGGCGATTACCGCGGCATCATCTGCGCGATACAGTTCGGCTTGTTCGGACCAGACCAAGTTCCGGTCGTCTTGTCCAAGGATCTGCTTTGTCTCGTCGAGCCCCGCATCCTGCGCGAACAGTTTGTTGAAGCCCAAGTAGCATAAATTGCGGTCTTTCCAAAAGACCCGGACGGGAATCGCGTCGAGCACGGTTTGCAGCATCACGGCTGCGTCCAGCATGTCCAGTTGGGCCTTTTTGCGATCGGTGACGTCGAGCCGGGTTCCGATCATCCGGCGGGGTTGGCCGGTATCGCTGGTTTCCACGATCCGGCCTCGGTCTAGCACCCAGCGCCATTCGCCCCCGTCATGGCGGATTCGGTAAACGGCTTCAAAGTGATGGTGGCCGGCTTTGAGATGATCGTTCAGCGCTTGACGGACCGCGTCGGCGTCATCCGGGTGAATGCCGGTAAACCAGTCGCTCATCGAAATGTGCGCATTTTGCTGGCCATCTGTGTCGCCACTGGACCGTGAGGGCGTGAGGTGAATCTCGTCGGCGACAACGTTCCAGTCCCACAGGATTCCCTGAGCGTTCTCCAAAGCAAGCTGGAGCAAAGTTTCCAATTCGTGTTTGGACGCGACCACCGCGCCAGCGGGCGTGCGGGCGCTCCAGTCGCTCGAGGTGGCGGCTACAGTAGCGCCAGGCGCACTTGGACGTCGCCAGCGACTGATGGGGATGTAGGCGAGTGGATCTCGGGTCCGGCCAATCCACAGCGCGGCGGCGAAAAGGCCCGGAAGAACGATGAGTATCAATGCCCACGCTACGCCGGGTTGTTCAGCAAACCAGCTGGAAATCATCGACGTTCTCTATTTTCCGCTGCTTGTAGAGTCGTAATAACTATATAAGTCGTTATGACGTTAAGTTTCTTAAGAATAGTTCAGAGAAACTTTCGTAGCAGATGGGCAAACGTCGGTTCTAGTGAGACAGGGAATTGACTCGATGCCGCTCAGGCGCGGGCGATGAGAAGCGGAACGTACATCTCCGCAGGGCTGGTTCCTCCGTGAACGCCCAGTTGATCGTGTGGGCGTTCCCCCGGCACGTGGTCGTGAACGATCCAGTTGTCTTTCATGATCAGGCAATAGTCGCCCACACGTTCCCTCAGACGGGGGTGGGGTGTGCCCGTGCCATACCAGCCGGCGTCTATCAGGTCGGCGCTCGAGTGAACGGTGAGATAGGGTTGCAGTTCGTCGGCGATATAGTCTTTGAAGCTTCGTCTTTGGTGCGGCTTCACATAGCAGTAAGCCACGCGACGTTCGCCGCACAAAGGACGGGCGAGCGTGTCGGTCAGTTGGGGGTGATCGGCCAGATCGATATGCCGCTCCGGTGGGGAGTCGATAAAACCGTGGTCGGCGGTGACGACGACTGTGGCGTTTGAGCCCTCGATACGTTCCAAAAACTCACCAAAGGCTTGGTCCAATTCCCCCAGACGCTGAGCGACTTGCTCACTGGCAATGCCGTGATCGTGGGCCAACGCGTCGATTTCGGAGAAATACGCGTAGGTATAGCTTTGGCCCTTCGCCTGCTTGATGACGGTTTCCAGGGCGGCGAACAATTCATCGACGCCTTCGTATCCGATCCGTTTGGCCCGGCCCGAATGATATTGATTAAAGGGCGACTCGACGATTTTTCGCGGCGAGACCACATAGGCGTGTCGATGGATTCGGTCGAACACCGGGGCATGGATGAACAGTTTGGCCGGCAGTTGGGCCGGTGCGGTGCCCAAGGGCCCACGACCACGGCGGTATAGCGGCAAGGTGGCGATGACCCGGTCGATTTCCGAGAAATACATATGCCACCCCGTCAATCCGTGTTGTTGAGGCGGTACGCCTGTGAGAAACGTCGGTATGGCGCTGGCCGTGGTGGAAGGAAAGACCGAGGTTAGCCGGCCGCCATACTGTTTTTGCAGGCATGGTGCGCGATCGGTGCCTTTCAAGTGCTCGTCGCCCAAACCATCGACGACGAGCAGAACGAGATGGTCGTTTTGGTCCAATGCCGGTTGAGGCGTGCTCAATGGTGGTAGGTCCGGTACTGGATTGGCCCCGCAGGCCTGGGCGATGGACTGGATCAGATTGGCGATGCCAGCGCCTTGATAATCGGGCCGCACTTGGGCGGCATGTGGGTCATCATTCATTGGGCCAACCATGGGTTCGAAATAGCAAGCGGGCGCGGCATCGCATCGGAATTGCCTTTGGCGCTTGGGGGGAGGTTGTCTTGGGCCGTTACGGTTTTGACAAACAAGATCAACATCCCGCGCCGGGTCTTCTATTATGCCGCAGCTCTGGCCTCAGGTGGGTTTAGTGTGTTGCACTTGAACTTGGGTGTGCGCGGTTCCGGGGAACGGCTCTACCGATAGACTGCGAGTCTTCGTGGGTTGACCGCGTGTGTAAGGCGGAGACACCCAACGGACGTCTATGTGATCCAGGATGGATCCTAAGGACCCGGTCGATGACAAAACAAGGAGAGATTCATGGAAGAAACGACCGCGATTCGCTGGTTCAGGCGAATTCAGAGAATTCCGTTTCATAACGCGCTGATCGTTTTCGGACTTAAGCTGGCCGCGCCCTATTCGGCGAACATTCGGCCACGGATTTTGAAGGCCGAGCCGTGCAGTATGGAAATCGCCATGAAAAAGCGGCGGGCTGTCACGAACCATATGCGTACGGTTCATGCGGTGGCCATGGCAAATCTGGTGGAACTCACAGCATCGGCGTGCGTGCAGATGAGCATTCCCCGCAGCGCCCGTTGGATACCCAGTGGACTGAATATCCGCTACTTGAAAAAAGCCCGTTCTGACCTGCGCGCGGTATGTCGGTTCGATCCCCCGGACTGGCAGACCAAACAAGACATCGAGATACCCGTGGACGTTTTTGATACCGAGGGCGACAAGGTGGTGGCCGCGACCTTGTTGATGCGGATCGGTCCTAAGCTCTGACGGCGATCGTCCCCCGCCGGACCATCAGGTCCTGCAACAGTCCGCCGATATGCTGAGCATGGTTTGCTGTGCTGGTAAGACGCGCAGTCAGCGATGGACGTTTTTCGTGATGAAAAGGGGGGGCTTATGAGTTCACGAATCGAATCCGCGGGTCCGGCGGGCTACGCCAAGCACACAGGGGCGCTGATTTGCGCGTTGTGTTGGATGTGCTGGAGTGTTACTGGGGCGGCGGCTCCTCGCGGAGTCCACTTGAGTTTCTCTGAAGACCCCATGTCCAGCCTGACGGCGGTTTGGTTCACCGACTCGCGGGTCGATCCGGGCTCGCAGGTCCAATACGGCACACCGGCGGGCACCGAATGCACCGTGGGTGATTTGATGCTCAGCGCCCTGGGTCGCAGCAAGCGAACTCCCGGGGTTGAGTCATTGACCCATGAGGTGGTGATCCGAGATCTGCCGTCGGGAACGGACCTGTGCTACCGCGTCGGTACGCCAGGGGATTGGTCGCCTGTGTGGCGAACACATACGGCACCGGCCGCTCCGCAAGGTTTTCGTTTCGTGGCATTCGGCGATCACGGCACTTCCGAGCTGAGTGAAAGCACCTCAGCCCAGGTGGCGGCGGTGGAGCCGGATTTGGTGCTGTTGGCAGGCGATGTGTCCTATGCCAATGGCGATCAGCCGATTTGGGACGAATATTTTGATGACCACCAATCGCTCTATGCCACCGTTCCGTTGATGACCGCCCTGGGCAACCACGAACACGAGGACTTCAGAGGTATTCGGGCGTACCGAAACCGATTGGCTTTGCCCGGCAACGAGGTGTTTTACAGTTTCGACTATTCCAACGTCCACTTTTTGGTGCTGGACGGCGGGGTGAAAGCATTCGATCCCCTGGGGCTGATCAGTCAGATCCCGATTAGGGAGTGGCTGTTTGCGGTTCGCGATTTGCGGGGTGCGAAACAGCGAAAAGAGCTTGGCGAGATCGACTTTATCGTTGTGATGCAACACTTCCCGCTTTATTCGAATCACGCCACGCGTGGCAACGAGCTGGGTTTGGCGGCCATTTTGGAGCCCCTATTCGCCGCCTTTGATGTGGATATGTTGATCACCGGGCACAATCATCACTACGAGCGTTCCAAGCCCATGCAATTCGGCCAGCCCACCACTGATGAATTGACGGACTACCTAAACCCTCAAGGTTACATCCAGGTGATCACCGGGGCCGCCGGACGCTCGTTGTATGACTTCAAGCCGGAGGACCAGTTCGCTCTTTGGTCTGCCGCCTGGGCACGCCGTTATCACTTCGTTCAGTTCGATGTGGACGGTCCCGTCATGCAGGTCGAGGCGATCGCCACCGACGAGATCGGCGGCGTGATCGACCAGTGGTCGCTGACCCGCTGAGCGTGCTCCATTCGTCGGATCCGTTCGTTAACCCCTCCGTCCTCCTTCGTCTCTGGCCTTGCCTATAGTTATTTCGAGGGCATGGCGTTGTGCGGTCATGCCCTGAGCGGAGACGGTAAATAGGAGGGAAGAACCATGTCCGAGATTCGATATGACGGCCAAGTGGCCGTCGTCACCGGTGCGGGTAACGGGATTGGTCGCGCCCACGCCAAATTGCTGGCAGCCCGGGGTGCCAAAGTCATCGTCAATGACCTTGGCGGTGGTGTGGATGGTACAGGAAGCTCGCGGTCGCCCGCGCAACAGGTCGTGGATGAAATTCGTGGCGATGGTGGTGAGGCCGTGCCGGATTTCAATACCGTGGCCACGGTCGATGGTGCCGAAGCGGTGGTACAGACTGCACTGGATGCCTACGGACGTCTGGATATCCTGGTCAACAACGCGGGTATCTTGCGCGACAAGTCCTTTAAGAACATGTCACCGGAGATGTTCCAGGCGGTGATTGACGTGCACTTGTACGGTACGGTCTGGATCTGCCGAGCGGCTTGGCCGGTGATGTATGACACCCAGCAATACGGCCGCATCATCAACACCAGCTCTTCGTCCAGTCTGGGCAACTTTGGTCAGACGAACTACAGTGCGGCCAAAGCCGGGATCATCGGTTTTTCCCGATCGCTGTCCGTGGAAGGCGCAAAACGAAACGTCAAAGTGAATGTTCTGTGTCCCGGCGGTGTGACCCGAATGACAGAAGATTTAATCGGCGGCTTCTTGCAAAGCCAGAACATCAGCATGGACCCCGAGATGGTCAGTCCAATGGTGGCTTACCTGGCCCATCGCGATTGCGCTTATACCGGCGAAATATTTGCCGCTGCCGCGGGGCGGTACGGTCGCCTGTTCTTCGGCGCGACACCCGGTTATTTCAATCCCCAGGCGGCGCCGGAGGATGTTCGGGATCACATCAAACAGGTCATGGACCCGGCAGACTACGTTTTGTGCCGCAGCGCGGCCGACGAAATGCAGCTCATGAGCAAGACGAAAACCGGTGAACCCCAACCGGCATAAAATCGGCGGGCCCGGAGTGCTCACCCAGAGGCTCCGGGCCCATGGTTCCTACCTCAGGGTATCCACCTCTGAGATTTCCGGGGCGGTGATGGTCAGGTTGGGGACTGTTTCGTTGTCCCAGATGTTTTGGCCGCGAATGCACTGCTGAACGGTGGGGAACTCCAGCGTGATCTGGTCAGTTCCTTGCGGAAGCTCGGGCAGGGTCAGTCGGAATTGGAACACCTCGTACTGGGCGTCGGGGAGCAACCCCAGAGACCACTGGATGGCGGTTACATCTTCAAAATAGAGCGTGCCGTGGCTTTCGAAGGGCTCCACCGGGCCGCGCTGCGCTCTGACCAGCCACTGCCGCGTGTAACGGGGTTTGATTCGCATGGCGGCCGGTGTCACGCCCGGTCCGTTGGGCATTTGTACCTGTACGCTCCGGGTGGCGCTGCCCTCACAACCATGGGCGATCCGCAGCCCCACTTCCACCGTCTGGCCGGCGACGAACGTGTCTTCCACGAATACCGCGTGGCCGTGAGCCGTACCGCTAACAAACGCCAGCAATGCGCCGGCGAGAATTGCGCCGCTCATGGGCGAATGATGGTGCACGTTTAAGACCTCCGTGTGAATTTCGCTAATGGCGCTGTTCCTGTTTTGGCTCAGGGGCATTGTAGGTACGACTGTTGGTTCAACAGGATGCGGCATGTTGTCGCGGCGCCCCGGGTTGTGTGTCGTTCCCATCGGGTGGGATGGACTTGAACGGCTGTTTAGGGCTTACTGTAGCGAACGAAATATCGAGTCATTTGGAGGGGGGATGGACGCATATTTGGCTTCCACAGAATTCTTAGACTGGGATACGCCGGCGGTGCGCGATTATGCCCAGGCGGCAGTCGGCGACGCCGACTCGGCCCGCGAGCGTGCGGTTCGGCTTTACTACAAGGTTCGGGACGGCATTCGCTACGATCCGTATCGTTTCCGTCTGCATCGCGGCTATTTCAAGGCCAGTGAAATCGCCCAGCGTGACCGGGACTATTGCGTTCCCAAAGCGGTTTTGTTGGCGGCCGCAGCGCGAGCGGTGGGGGTGCCCTCACGCGTCGGCTTCGCCGATGTGCGCAATCACCTGGCGACGGAGAAAATGCGCGCGATGATGCAAACCGATGTGTTCGGCTGGCACGGATATGCGGAGCTATGTATTGATGGTCAGTGGTTCAAGGTGACCCCGGCGTTCAATCTGAGCCTGTGCGAAAAGGCGGGGGTGCGTCCGTTGGAGTTTGATGGCCTCGCGGATGCGATTTTCCACGAGTTCGATTGGGAAGGTCGCCGCCATATGGAATATTTGAAAGATCACGGCACCTTTGCGGAATTCCCCTACGAGGCGATGCTGAAGGGCATGGCGGACGTTTATCCCGAGCTGATGGGCCCGATGGCGAGCAAGCTGCTGGCGGAATTCGGCGGCGAAGATTTTGAGCAGGCTATCGCACAAGAGGCGCAGCACCCGGCGGGCCGCTGAGGTGGCGATGACGGATTTCAATCACCGCCAACGGGTCGGAACTACCGAAGCGGGTTTAGCGTTCGCTGAGCTTTTTAGAGTTTTTCGGGGTGCGGAAAACCAACGGTGCGTTTGGTTCGGACGCCGCCTCGGCCGTGATGTTTTGAATGAGCCCGTGATGGGGTGATTTATCGCAAACCGGATCGGCGTTGGCGGCATCACCGGTCAACAGATACGCTTGGCAGCGACAGCCGCCGAGATCTTTGGATTTTTCCGGGCAGGTGCGGCAGGGAGTTTTCATCCACGCGTCGCCGCGATACTGATTGAAGGCGGCGGACTCGTACCAGATGGTGCGCAGAGCATGGTCCTTGACGTTGGGAAATTCCAAACCCGGAATCACTTGCGCCGCGTGGCAGGGGAGTGCGGTGCCATCGGGGGTGATATTCAAAGCCAGCTTTCCCCAACCATTCATACAAGCCTTTGGCCGCTTTTCGTAATAATCGGGCACGACATAATAAATTTTCATCGCGCCCTGGTAGTCGGCCCGAAACACCTCAACGTCTTTCTCCGCTTGTTCCAGTTGGGTCCGCGTGGGTAACAGCGCGGACCGGTTTATAAGCGCCCAACCGTAGTATTGCGTGGTTGCCAGCTCCACATAATCGGCGTCCAGACTCTGCGCCAGGCGCAGCATGTCGGGGATCTGGTGCAGATTGTGGCGGTTCAACACAAAGCATAAGACCATGGGGTAACCGACGGATTTAACCGCCCGGGCGATATCCAGCTTGTGCTCGAATGCGCGCGTTCCCGCCAGGTGATCGTTGAGCTCCCGTGTTGCTGCCTGGAAGCTGACTTGGATGTGATCCAGCCCCGCGGATTTGAGCGCTGCGATGCGCTCACGGTCGAGGCCGACTCCAGAGGTGATGAGGTTGGTGTAAAAACCCAGTTCCCGCGCGTGTTCAACCAGGGTTTCCAAGTCGCGCCGGGTGGCTGGTTCGCCGCCGGATAATCCCAGTTGCGCGGCACCCAACGCCCGTGCCTGCTGGAACACGTCAATCCATTGCGCCGTGGTGAGTTCCGCTTTGGTCCGAGAGAAATTGACCGGGTTGCTGCAGTAAGGGCATTGCAGCGGGCAGGCGTAGCTCAGCTCGGCCAACAGCCACAGCGGCGGATTTGAGTCAGCCATCTTCATGGATCCAGCCATTGGCCTTCGCGGTACTCAGAAATTCAATCACGTCGGCCTGCAGGTCGACATCCGGAAAGGCGTGTTGCAAATTCGAGATGATTTCCGCTTCGGTCAGGCTGCCGTCGCAACGTTTGAGAATTTCGGCTGCGCTCGGGTTCAAGCGCACCATGCCTTCGGGATAAAGCAATACATGGCTGTCCTGCGCCGGTTCCCACTGTAAGCGGTAGCCGGGCCGAAGGCCGATTCGATGGTCAGGGCTTGCGGGCATAGGCGTCCGGACGGTTTCTAGTCGTCCACATTGAAGTAGGGCGGCATATTCAAGCAGTAGGCCATGTACATGGCATCTAGCATGGTCCAAAGGACATCCAGCTTGAACTGCAAAATCTGTAGGGCCCGTTCCTGGTGTTCGCGGGTGTGGAAGTACTCCAACGTAAAGGTCAGACCATGGTCCACGTCGCGACGCGCTTCCTTTAGGCGGTTGCGGAAGTACTGCAGACCTTCCTGATCGATCCACGGGTAGTGTTCGGGCCAGGTATTCAGCCGCTCCTGGTGGATCTTCGGCGCGAACAGTTCGGTCAGTGAAGAGCAGATGCCTTCCTGCCAACGGGCTCGGCGGACGAAATTCACATAGGCATCGACGGCAAAGCGAACGCCCGGCAACACGTGCGTTTGGGATTCCAGTTCTTCCCTGCTCAAGCCAACCGCTTCGCCCAGGCGGATCCAGGCCTCAATGCCGCCTTCATCGCCTGTGCGTCCGTCATGATCGAGTATGCGTTGAATCCATTCCCGCCGAATCTCGCGATCGGGGCATTTCGCTAGCAATGCGGCATCTTTCAGCGGGATATTGATCTGATAGTAAAAGCGGTTGGCGACCCAGCCTTGTATCTGCTCCCGGTTGAGCTGGCCCGTGGCCATTTGGCTTTGAAACGGATGGTAGATGTGATAACGCCGCTCCAGCGCGCGCAAGTGTGCTTCGAATTCTTCCCGCGTCCAGGGTTGGGTTTCGCTGGCCAGTGTCATGGGTGCCCTTACAGTGTGAAATCCATGCCGTCGTAGGCGACTTCAATGCCTTCGCGTGCCAGTTCGGCGCGCTCGTTGGAATTCTCGTCTAATATTGGATTGGTGTTATTGATGTGTATCAATACCTTACGCGGCTTTTTCAAGGGTCGGAGCAATTCAATCATGCCGTTCGGTCCGCTCTGTGCGAGGTGACCCATCTCCGATGCCCGTTTCATTCCCACGCCGCGACGTTGCATTTCATCGTCCGTCCAGGTGGTGCCGTCGACCAAGAGTAGGTCGGCGTTTTCCATATAGGGTAAAAGATGCGGCTCGAAGTTCCCGAGCCCAGGTGCGTAGAACGCAGATTGTCCCGTTTTTTTGTCCTCGATTTTCACGCCGATGTTGTCCCCCCAGTGGGCATCTTCCCGGTGCGGTGAATAAGGGGGGGCTTTGCTGGACAAGGGCACGGGTACGAAACGTAAACCGGCCACCTGAGGAATCTCGAATTGCGGTTGCTCCAGGTCGATCCGTTGCCAGTTGACGCCGCAGTAGTGGTTGAGCATGCTCAAGACCGGAAAGCCGCTGGTAAGATCCTGATAGACCTGATCGGTGCAATACAGCGCTAGCGGCTGACTTGATTCCCGGAGCGTCAGAAGGCCGGCGGTATGGTCGATCTGGCTGTCCATGAGCACAACCGCCACGATGCCGGAATCCCGTTTGGCGCGGGCCGGTTGCAGTTCCGGAGTGGCGATGATCTGCTGGCGGATGTCGGGTGAGGCGTTGATCAGAACCCACTGGATTCCATCGCCGCTGACGGCAATGGAGGATTGGGTGCGGGGCGATGCCTGGATTTCCCCACGCCGATATCCGGCGCAGTTGTCGCAATTGCAGTTCCATTGTGGGAAACCGCCGCCTGCCCCTGATCCAAGGACGTGAATTCGCATGGCTTGCTCGGCCCGAGTGGGCTCATTGAGGGTCCGTTAAACGGCGACGGCCCGGAACATGCAGTTTTAGCGTGCGCCGGGCCGTCGGTAGGGTTTGTCGATCAGCCGGCTTAGCGGTTGAAGATGTACATGGTGACTTCGAAACCCAGTCGTATGTCCTGATAGGCGGGTTTGGTCCAGTTCATCGGTTTTATCCTTTCCTTTTAGGTGTCCGTATCGTGGACACTCGGGTAAAAAGTTTGTTCCTCCGAACGCCCCATGTTACTGCCGGACGCTTCCGGTGCCAAGGTCGTCGGATGCCATTCCCGCCTATAATAGCCATTCCTTGCCAAGCCGGAGATTGATTTCATGGCCTTGAATTCCGAAGCCGCAATGAATGTTGCCCGGGTTTTGACCGAGGCGCTTCCGTACATCAGGCGGTTCGCCGGTCGCACGGTGGTCATCAAATACGGCGGCAACGCCATGGTGGATGAGCGACTCAAAAGTGGATTTGCTCGCGATATCGTGTTGATGAAGCTGGTGGGTATCGACCCGGTGGTGGTGCATGGGGGCGGCCCGCAGATCGGTCGCTTGTTGGAGCGCATCGGCAAGGAATCCCGATTCGTCGAAGGAATGCGCGTGACCGACAGCGAGACCATGGACGTGGTGGAAATGGTGCTCGGTGGTTTGGTGAACAAGGAAATTGTCACGCTGATCAACAACCACGGCGGTCGAGCGGTGGGATTGAGCGGTAAAGATGGCAATCTGATCCGCGCGCGTAAGTTGACCCTGGATGTCGGTGGAGGCGATGCGCTCTCGGATATCGGTTATGTCGGCGCGGTTGAGAGCGTCAACCCTGAAATCGTGCAAATGCTCGATCAGGGTGATTTTATTCCCGTGATAGCGCCCATTGGCGTGGGCGAAGATGGCTGCTCCTACAACATCAATGCCGATCTGGTGGCCGGCAAGATCGCTCAGGTGATGCAGGCCGAGAAGCTGATGCTGCTGACCAATACACCTGGGGTGCTGGACAAGCAAGGGGGACTGCTTACGGGTCTTTCTGCGCAACAGGTCGATGATTTGATTCAGGATGGCACCATATCCGGGGGCATGCTTCCCAAGATCCGCTGTGCCTTGGAGGCGGTCCAGAGTGGGGTGCGGGCCGCCCACATTGTGGACGGCCGGGTCGAGCACGCCGTTTTACTGGAGTTGTTTACCGACGAGGGGGTTGGAACGCTGATTCGCGGTCTTTGATTACGGCTCTGAAGAGACCATCGCCCCAGGTGCGCGAGCACCGCTTTGCAGTTCGCGAAAGCGCTGCAGGTCGGCGCCGAAGCGTTCGGAGTTGGTTTTCATTTCCGCTTTGCGAGTGGCAATGTAGCGCTCGGTGGCCTCCAGTTCGGATCGGTTCTTGCCCATGCTGGCTTCGAGGTAAGCTGGTATGTCACGATCCTTTTGGGAGTACTGCACAGCTTGAGCTTTCTGGTCAGCCAGTTTTTGCAAGATTTGGGCTCGCTGCTGTTGGGCGTAGTCGACCAGGACTTGCAGGTCGCGCAAACGGGTCTGGCGGGCATCGACAATTTCGGCTTCGCTGGCGTAGGTGCGCAGTAAGATAGCGTCTTTGCGAGCGCGCTCGGCGGCGGCCGCCTCCACTCTTTCTTGCTCGGCGAGTTCGGCCTCTGATTGCTGCGTCTTGGCTTCGAAGACTTGGACGGTGCGGCCGTGTTTGTTGATTTCAGAGCGGCGATGCTCGGCGTTCTCGGGCGGCACTCGGTCGCCATAATGAACATTGCCGTTGGCATCGACCCATTTGTACATCTTGCCGGCAGCAAATACGGGCCCGTTGCCTGAGGCAAGCAGGAAAGCGCCGATGAAGGCGATTGTTAGACGAGTGATCATGTCGCGTTCCCCTTTCATTATCGTTATAAGGGTCGCTAGCCATTATTCTTTCGAGGCGACAAGCTCAAAGCTCACGATCGACACTGAAATAAAGTGTCCCCGTCAGAGGGCTGTCGCGTTGGGCTCTGGGGGAGCGGCGGCAACCGCTTGGCGCCTCGTTTTTTCGTACACGCCTAGGTGTTAGCGGCAGCTTCTTGAGAAAGCTTTAGCCGGACTTTCCGGATCGGTGGAATATCCGTCAAATCGGCGGGTTCTAAGCGCCGTATTTTCGCCGGTAGTCCTCGACGGACGCCAACATGCCGCTGTTGTCGGCCGTTTGACGCAAGTGGCTGAGTATGTCGTCCAAGTTGGCGATGCTGATCACGCCCAGGCCCAGGTTCTGTTGGACCTCCTGCACCGCCGATAACTGGTTTGGACCGCGTTCCTGGCGGTCCAGGCAGACCACGACCCCCACGGGATCGGCACCGGCCGCTTGAATGATGTCGATGGATTCCCGCACGGCGGTACCGGCTGTCATGACATCGTCGATGATGACGACCCGGCCTTGTAAGGGGGCACCGACCAGTTGTCCGCCTTCGCCATGGTCTTTGATTTCCTTGCGGTTGAAGCACCAAGGTACGTTGCGTTGATGCCGATCCGCCAACGCGACAGCGGTGGCTGAAACCAACGGGATGCCCTTGTATGCCGGTCCGAACACCATATCGAATTCCAGGTCCGACGCCATCAGGGCATCGGCGTAAAAACGGCCCAGACGCGCGAGAGCGGCGCCGGTATTGAACTCACCCGCATTGAAGAAGTAGGGGCTGATGCGGCCGGATTTTAGGGTGAACTGACCGAAACGCAGGGCATTGCCTTCGATGGCGAAGCGAATGAATTCTTGGCGGTTGTGGGGCATGGTCGCTCGGCTTTGCGGTTGTGTGATCATGGGCACGCGTTATGATACACGGCGACACTCGTTTTCGCTCAGGAAGCCAATGCGCATCATCACTGTCAACGTCAACGGTATACGAGCCGCCGCACGCAAGGGTTTTTTCGACTGGCTGGAGCAACAACAAGCCGATGTGGTTTGCGTTCAGGAAACCAAAGCCCAGATTCATCAGCTCAAAGATCCGGTATTTCATCCGCCGGGCTATTTCGTGCACTACCACGATGCCGTGAAACCAGGGTATAGCGGGGTGGCGTTGTACAGCCGCCGGGAGCCCGATGATCTACAGGTGGGATTGGGTTGGCCGGATGTGGACGCGGAAGGACGTTATTTGGAAGCGCGGTTCGGCGATCTTGCAGTGGTCTCTTTATATATGCCGTCCGGTTCCTCCAGCGACACTCGGCAACAAGTGAAGTTCGGCGTGATGGATCGGTTCATGCCCTTCTTGAGGTCCCTACACGAAACGTCTCGCGACTATGTCATTTGCGGTGATTGGAATATCGCCCACAAAGCCATCGATTTGAAGAACTGGCGTTCGAACCAAAAGAACTCGGGTTTCCTGCCGGAGGAGCGGGCGTGGATGGACGAGTTGTTCGGCCCGGCCGGATTCGTCGATGCCTTTCGGGTCGTGAATCAAGAGTCGGATCAGTACACTTGGTGGTCGAACCGGGGGCGGGCGTGGGACAACAATGTGGGGTGGCGTATTGACTATCATGTGGTGACCCCCGGCATGAAGGAGCGAATTCAGCACGCTGCGATCTACAAAGATCAACGCTTTTCCGACCACGCACCTTTGACTATCGACTATGCCGATTAGCCCGGCCCCGTGGCATTGTCGGCGAACCGGCTCAGTGCACGTGCCGTACATCAATAAAATCAATGGCGTGCGCCGTGCGGCATGATTACCGTGAGATTCTGACCAACCCCCGCGTTGCTGCGATGTTGGCGTTGGGGTTTGCCTCGGGTCTGCCGTTGGCGTTAAGCGGTGGCACCCTGCAGGCGTGGTTGGCGACGGCGGATGTCGATATCAAGACCATCGGCGTGTTCTCCCTGGTAGGACTGCCCTACACAATCAAGTTTCTTTGGGCACCGATCATGGATCGCTATGTGCCGCCGTGGTTCGGGCGCCGGCGTGGCTGGTTGCTCTTAACGCAGTTTGCTGTGCTGACGGGCCTGGCGTTCATGGCCACGCTCTCTCCCGGTGATGCGGTGATGGCACTTGGTGCCGCGGCGTTGTGGATCGCATTTTTTTCCGCATCGCAGGACATTGTTTTTGATGCCTATCGCACGGATGTTCTGCGTCCGCCAGAGCGTGGTCTGGGGGCCGCTGTTTCGGTATTGGGCTACCGTGTCGCCATGCTGGTATCGGGTGCGCTGGCTTTGATTCTGGCCGACCAGGTCGGGTGGCAGTTGACCTATCGTCTGATGGCGGCGGTGATGGCGTTGATGATGCTTGTCACCCTGATTTCTCCGGAGCCGGAAGGCGACAACGTGGGGCCTCGATCCCTCAAGGAGGCGGTTGTTGCGCCCCTGAGCGAATTTCTGTCACGTCCGGGGGCGTTGGCGTTGTTGGCGTTGATTGTTCTATACAAGTTTGGAGACGCTTTCGCCGGGACACTGACCACGGCGTTCTTGATAAAAGGCGCGGGTTTTACGCCCACCGATGTGGGTGCGATCAACAAGGGTATGGGCGTATTGGCCACTTTGGCCGGCGCCCTGGTCGGTGGCAGCCTGATGGTGCGAATGGGATTGGTGCGGGCGTTGCTGCTGTTCGGCGTGCTGCAGGCGGTGACCAATTTGCTATTCGTGGGTTTGGCCGTTACGGGTAAAAACTATCCGCTGATGGTAGCGGCCATTGCGGGAGAAAACCTGGCCGGTGGCATGGGAACGGTGGCGTTCGTGGCGCTGCTGATGGCCTTATGTGACCATCGCTACACGGCCACCCAATACGCGCTGTTTACGGCGTTCGCTTCCATGGCCCGCGTGTTTATCGGCCCCCCCTCGGGTCTGGTAGTGGATGCGGTGGGTTGGGCCAACTTCTTTTCAATGACATTTTTGCTCGCTTGGCCCGGCATTTGGTTGGTTTGGCGCATGCGGGCCGTGGTCATTCGGGCGGAAGCGCGTCCCCAAGCGATGCCATCTCAAAAGGCATCGACGGTGAGCACCGACTGACCGAGGGACGCATGTTAGAGCCGCTGCGATTATGCCGTTACGATGAGATTGAAGACCCCGGCAGCCGAGGGTTTCATTTCGGTGATCCGTACCAGGGCGCCAAATTTTTTATCGTTCGGCGGGACAAGGAGATCTGGGCTTACGAGAACAGTTGTCCGCACACCGGCGCCCCCATGGATTGGCAGCCTGGTCAGGTGTTGAGCCTGGACAAGTCTCTGATCCAATGTGCGTTGCACTTCGCCCAGTTTCGATTTGAAGACGGTTTGTGTCTTCACGGGCCCTGTCGGGGGCAGAATCTGGTGCCCGTTGCGATCGAGCGGCGCGGCGATGAAATTTGGCTGACAGATGCCGTCATGCTAGAGCGTGCTGCAAACTAGTTTGTCGGTGATGGAACTGCGGTGAAGATCGGCAGCCGATAATCGGCAAAGTGAATTTTGTGATTGTGGAGAATTACCCAGCAGCCATGATTGGATTAGCGGTACGCTACCGAGCAAGAATAGTAAAAAACCCCATGGAGCGACATCAGTAATGCAGCCGGTGGTCTTGGCGCAGGGATTGTGCAAGCGGTTCGGCAGCATACGTGCAGTTTCGGATGTTAGTTTTCAGGTGGCGTCCGGGTCCATCACGGCCTTGTTGGGGGGCAATGGCGCGGGAAAGACCACCACCATTGCCATGCTGTTGGGTTTGTTGGTTCCAACGGCCGGCCAGATCCAGATTCTTGGGGAGAATATGTTGCGCCATCGGCATCGTGTGCTGCCGCGTATGAATTTTTCCTCCCCTTATGTCGATTTGCCGCAGCGACTTACAGTGTGGGAAAACCTTTCTGTTTACTCGCGCCTGTATGGCGTTCGTCACCGCAAAGAGCGCATTTTGGAATTGGCCGAAGAGCTCGATCTCAAGCAATTTTTGGATCGGCCGTACCGTTCTCTGTCTGCCGGTCAGCGAACGCGGGTGGCACTGGCGAAATCGATGTTGAATCAACCGGAATTGCTGTTACTCGATGAACCGACGGCGTCTTTGGACCCGGATACCGCCGACCGGTTGCGTCGCTACTTAATGGATTATCGGGATCGAACGGGTGGGAGTATGTTGCTGGCCTCGCACAATATGCGCGAAGTCGAGCAGCTGTGCGATCACGCCGTGGTGATGCGGGCCGGGGAAGTCGTCGTCGAAGGCAGCCCGGATGCGCTCATGCAGCGCTTCGGTCGCGGCGATATGGAGGCGGTTTTTTTGGACATCGCGCGAGAGGGCGCAGATTGATGGCCGTCGCATCAACGATTCTGGGATCACTCAACCGCGTCTACGCGATGCTACTGCGCTATTTGTATTTGCTTCGCGGTTCGTGGCCGCGCGTGCTGGAACAGGCCTATTGGCCGACCGTCCAGATGATCATCTGGGGCTTTATCACCCAGTTCATGGCGGGGCAGGTGACTTGGGTGGCGCAGGCGGCCGGCGTGTTCATCGCCGCCGTTTTACTGTGGGATGTGGTGTTTCGCAGTCAACTCGGCGTGTTTGTGGTGTTTTTGGAGGAGATCTACGCCCGCAATCTGGCTCAACTGTTCGTCAGTCCGCTGCGTCCTTGGGAAATGGTGGCTGGCCTGTTGTTGATCAGCATGTTGAGAACGCTTATTGGCATCGGCGCGGCCGCGCTGTTGGCCATTCCGTTTTTTGGCTATTCCATTTTCGGTTTGGGATTGCCGCTGGTGGGTTTTTTCGCCAACTTGTTGGCCTTTGGCTGGAGTATGGGTTTGATCGTTTCCGCTTTGCTGCTGCGCTACGGCTTGGGCGCAGAGAGCATCGCCTGGGCGTCGATTTTCGCGCTGGCGCCGATCAGCGGTATCTATTATCCCATCGAAACCTTACCGGCCTGGTTGCAACCGGTGGCCTGGTTGTTACCCACCGCCCATGTGTTTGAAGGCATGCGCAGTGTGATGTTCACGCAAACCTTTCACTTGGCCCACATGCTTTGGGCGGTGGGTTTGAACTTGGCGTTTCTGGGTATCGGTGTGGGCGTCTTTTTATGGACCTTTCGCATCGCGCGGGAGCGGGGGCTATTGCTTCAACAAGGGGAATAAAGGTTGGCCCGAGTTGAGTTGGCGCCGGCGGTTTTGGGTTATTGGGTCACCGGTATGGCGCCGAATCGCCTTTCTCGCTTCAAGGATGCATGCGCCGAGGTTTCAGTGTCCTACTAAGGCGCGGGGTTGGGGTGTTCCTTATGAATGGCTTCAATGGACTTGAGCACTTCATCGGATAGGGTCAGTTCCATGCTTTTAACGTTCGCCCGTAATTGCTCCATGCTCGTCGCACCGATGATGTTAGCCCCCAAAAATGGGCGCGAGTTGACGTACGCCAAGGCCATTTGCGCCGGATTCAGGCCGTGCTCGCGCGCCAGTTCCACGTATGCCACGGTGGCTTTTTCGGCTTCGGCATTGGTGTAACGGCTGAAGCGTTCGAATAGCGTTAAGCGGGCTCCGGCTGGGCGCTGCCCCGCTAGATATTTTCCCGAAAGCACGCCGAAAGCCATGGGGGAGTAAGCCAATAAGGGGACGTCTTCGCGATGTACGACTTCGGCCAAGCCGATTTCAAAGGTTCGGTTGAGCAGATTGTAAGGGTTCTGAATACTGACCACCCGGGGTAAACCGAGGCGTTCGCTGACTTCCAAAAACCGCATCGTGCCCCAAGGCGTTTCGTTGGAAAGGCCGATGTGGCGGATTTTCCCCTCAGCGACCAGTTCGCCCAGCGCGGCGAGGGTTTCAGCAATGGGAACGTTGGTTTCTTCATCTCTGTGGGTGTAGCCGAGTTTGCCGAAAAAGTTGGTGCTGCGGTCCGGCCAATGGAGTTGATAAAGGTCGATATAGTCGGTTTGCAGCCGTTTCAGACTGGTTTCGACTGCTGCTTTGATGTTTGGGCGATCAAGGCGGGGCTGGCCATCACGAATCCAGGGCAGCCAATTGGCCCGGCCTGCGACTTTGCTGGCGATAATCAATTGGTCCCGGCCGCCCCGTCGGCTGAGCCAGTTGCCAATGTAGGTCTCGGTTCGGCCCTGGGTTTCGCCTTTGGGCGGCACGGGATACATTTCCGCGGTATCGATGAAGTTGATGCCCGCCTCGAGGGCGTAATCCAGTTGCTGATGGGCCTGTTCTTCGGTGTTCTGTTCGCCGAAGGTCATCGTGCCCAGGCAAATCTCACTGACCTTCAGATCTGATCGTCCAAGTCGTCGATATTGCATGGCCGGTGCTCCTTGCTCGCGCGGGTTTATCGTGCGCTGTTAATGCTCGAGTGAACCGTTGTTCTCGGGGTCCCGTCGGCGGGCCGATTTTTTCTTCGCGATCATTTCCTCAATGATGGGCATCAATACCACCTCCATGGCGAAACCCAGTTTTCCACCGGGCACGACGATGGTATTTCTTCGCGACATGAACGAGCCATTCAGCATGCTCAAAAGATACGGGAAATCCACCGGGAGCTTGCGAGGGTCCTTAAAGCGAATGACCACAAAGCTCTCATCAGCGGTCGGGATGTCTTTGGCGATAAACGGGTTGGAGGTGTCGACGGTGGGGACGCGTTGGAAGTTGATATCCGAGTGAGAAAATTGGGGGACGATGTAGTGCACGTAGTCGTGCATACGTCGCAGAATCGTGTCCGTGACGCGTTCGTGGCTGTAGCCTCGGTCTTGGGTGTCCCGATGGATTTTCTGGATCCACTCCAGATTGATGATGGGTACGACCCCGATGAGCAAATCGACGTGTTGCTCGATATTGATGCTGTCGGTGATGACGCCGCCGTGCAGGCCTTCATAGAGCATCAAATCAGTATCCGAAGGAATATTTTCCCAGGGTGTGAAGGTACCGGCCTTCTGACCGTAGGCGCTGGCTTCGGCGTCGGTGTGCAAATAACGGCGGAATTCGCCTTGGCCGTGGGTGCCGTAGTCGCGAAACAGCGTTTCCAGTTTATCGAGCCGGTTAGCGGCCGGTCCGAAGTGACTGAATTTTTCGCCCCGAATGGTCGCCCGGTGGATCTGCTGTTCCATGCTTTCACGATCATGGGCGTGAAAACTGTCGCCTTCGATCACGACCGCTTTCAACTCCATGCGTTTGAAAATGTGTTCAAACGCGCCGCGCGTGGTACTGGTGCCGGCTCCGGAAGAACCGGTCACGGCGATAATCGGGTGTTCACTCGACATACGTTACAACCTGGTGGCGACTCGGGAAACTGAGTCAGTCGGCTTCGGTTCGCTGGGTACGAACCTGTTTCCGCGGACAATTCCGCTAAGGCGTCGAATCGGCGCCAACCTGCTTTTTTATCATAGTTTGAAGGATGCGTGGTGGGCCCGTTCTGCAAGGCGGGGTTCAATGAAAGGATCGTCAGCGCGTCAACAGCGCGTGAACATCAGGTCTCGCACGCAGTGGCCTAGGCGCAATCCGCGCTGTTCAAAACGAGTCAGTGGCCGTTCGGCGGGCCGTTCGGCATAGCGTCCGTGTGAGGCCAGATTCTGGAACGCTTTCGATCGTTCCAATGTGGCCAGCATGTGTTCCGCGTAGTCTTCCCAGTCGGTGGCAAGATGCAGCAGGCCGCCCACAAGCAGTCGGTCCGCCAACAGGGTTAGGAACTCGTCCTGGATGATCCGACGTTTATGATGGCGCTTTTTGGGCCAGGGGTCGGGGAAGTAGACGTTGAATCGCGAAACGCTGGCCGTGGCGATGTGACGCTTTAGGAATTCGACGGCATCACCCATGACGATGCGGACATTGTTCAATTCCTGCTCATCCAATTGGTTCAGCAGACGACCGACGCCCGGGCGATGAACCTCGATGCCGATGAAATCGTGCTCGGGTTGGTTGGCTGCCATGGCCGAGAGTGCCTCGCCGTTGCCGAATCCGATCTCGATGGTCAACGGCGCATGGCGAGCGAAGTTCGCCATGGGGTCGATCGGCCCTTCTGTCGTTGCCAGGGAGAAGCGCTCAAGCAGGGTCTCCAGTGCGCGCTGTTGGGCGTCCGTGAGGCGACCTTCGCGGCGGACGAAACTGCGCACGCGGCGCTGTTGTACGGGCTGGGTTGAGGTATCCGACATGGTGGGTTTCAGATGATTGATCAGGAAATGGTGCCTTCCACCGGTGATGAGGCGCTGGCGTAGCGCTTGCGTGGAATCCGGCCGGCCAGAAAGGCTTCGCGACCACTTTCCACTGCTTTTTTCATGGCCGAGGCCATCAATACCGGGTGTTTGGCGCTGGCAATGGCCGTGTTCATGAGCACTCCGTCACAACCCAATTCCATCGCGATGGCGGCGTCCGATGCGGTCCCCACGCCGGCATCGACAATGATGGGGACATTGGCGTTTTCGACGATGGTCAGAATGTTCCATGGATTGGTCACACCCAAACCCGAACCAATGGGGGAGGCCAGCGGCATCACCGCCACGCAGCCCATCTGCTCCAGTTGCTTGGCGATGATGGGATCGTCGCTGGTGTAGACCATGACCTGGAAATCGTCGGCGATCAGTTCCTCGGCGGCTTTCAGGGTATCCACGACATTGGGGTATAGGGTTTTCTCATCCCCCAAAACTTCCAGCTTGACCAGGTTGTGTCCGTTAAGCAGTTCGCGCGCCAGCTTGCAGGTTCGAACCGCGGCCCGGGCACTGTAGCAGCCTGCCGTGTTGGGCAAGATGGTGTAGGTCTCGGGCGAGATGACGTCCAATAGATTCGGCGCATCCGGGTTTTGACCGATGTTGGTTCGCCGCAGTGCCACGGTGACAATTTCAGCCCCACTGGCTTCGATCGCGTCCCGGGTTTGCTCCAGATCGCGATATTTTCCCGTGCCTACCAACAGCCGTGATGCGTAGTTCTGCCCCGCGATGGTGAGCGGCTCGGACGGATTCGGTGCAGTTTCAGTCATGAGTTTTGGGTTCCAATAGCGCTCAGCCGCCACCGACGGCGTGGACGACTTCGATGCGATCGCCGGTATGAAGTCTGTAGGATCCGTGCTCGCTGCGCGGCACGATCTCACCATTGATCTCCACTGCGATGCGGCTTTCGGTGAGATCCTCACTGTCCAGCAACTGCGAGAGCGTGTATCGATCCGGGACGTGTTTGGGTTCGCCGTTAAATGAAATGTTCATCGTTGAGACCTGTTCGCATCCAGTGCCAAGGGCGGTGCGAATGTTTTCGGTAAACACCTATTCTATTAGAACGAAGCCGCTGACGGGAGAGCGGCGATCATCTTAGGATCTTTACACAAGCCGATCTTAAGGTTTAATTTGATGGCCCCGGACGCGGGTGTAGTTCAATGGTAGAACCTCAGCTTCCCAAGCTGATGACGTGGGTTCGATTCCCATCACCCGCTCCAAATCCGTTGCCCGATCCATCCGAACTTGCCTACGCTTTGTCTGCCTAACGGATGCAAAGCCACTTGCGTTTGCTCGCTACGTGTCGGCCAGAGTACAACTCGGGTGGTGATCGGGTTGCCCATTCACGCGTTATGGCGTGTCTCCACTCCTCGGGCAGCATGTCACGAACGTATTGTTGGGTAGCGCTTCAGCCACGATCAATTCGCGGGAGTTCGCAATGAGAAGTCTGATGAAGTTTCTGGGTATCGCGATCGGCATCGTCCTTTTGCTCATCGTGGTGACTTTTGCTGCTGTCGCGCTGCTCGTCGATCCCAACGACTATCGTGATCGAATCGAAACGTTGGTGGCTGAACAAACCGGCCGCGAGTTGCGAATTGACGGGGATATCAAGCTGGCGTTCTTCCCCTGGATCGGCTTGGAGATCGGCGCGGTACGTCTCAGCAACGCGCCCGGTTTTGGCGACGAACCCTTTGCGGCCGTGAACGAACTCACTGCGCGGTTGCGGTTGCTGCCACTGCTCGAGCGGAATATCGAGTTCGGAACGCTCGTTTTGGATGGGTTGCGTCTGAATCTGGCGGTGGATAAGACAGGCCGAACCAACTGGGACGATCTCCTGACCGCCAGCGAGTCGGCCGAGCCTGCGCCCAAACCGGAGCCGGAAGGCGAAGTGACAACTGAACCCGACGGCGAGGTGGCGGGCGGTTTTTCCATGGAGTCTTTGACGGTTGCCCGGGTGCGAATATCCGATGCCGCTTTCAGTTGGGATGATCGCCGCGCGGGCAGTCTGTATCGGGTCACGAATCTCAGTGCCGAGACGGGCCTGGTTCATTTGGGGGAAAGTTTTCCCGTCAGCATTGCCTTCGATTTTGACAGTTCTGAGCCAAAGTTGAGTTTGCACGCCGAGCTTAAAGCTGAAGTGGGTTTGGATCTGGCGGCGCAAACCTACGCGATCAACGACTTGCGCATCACTACCGAGGCTCGGGGTGATGTGATTCCCGGCGGCCAGATCGATGCCGCCCTGGCGGCGAATGTGCTCGCAGATTTGGCCAATGGGCGCTTGGCGGTGGGCGACCTTCGTTTAACCAGCCCGGCCGTCGCCATCGACCCCTCGATGGTCTTTAGCGACATTGAGCTTGGCGGTGAGGTATCCGGCGACCTGAACGCCATGCAATTTACCATTCCGGCGCTGCAGTTGTCCGCTAGGGCCGAAGGCGAAGCCATTCCCGGTGGGCCTCACGATCTCAACGTGGCGCTCAACGGTGCAGTCGATTTGGAAGCCGACACCGCTCGCGTCGATAAGCTGAGCATCCAAGGCGCAGGGCTCCGCGTGGAGGGCGATGCCAAAGTCCGAAATTTAACCGGGGCGTTGGCGTACACCGGTACGGTGCGTTTGGTTGAGTCGTCCCCGCGGGATGTCCTGGCCACGCTGGCCATTGAAATCCCTGAGACCAGTGATCCCGAGGTCTTGCGACGCGCGGCGTTGACGTCCGGATTCTCGGGAAACCTTGATGCCGCGAAGTTACAGTCGCTGCTTCTGACGCTGGACGAGACCACGATCAAGGGCGATCTCGGCATCGGTTGGTCCGGCAAGCTGGCCGTGACCGGAGATCTCGCCGCGGATCGGCTCAACGTCGATCGCTACCTGCCACCAAGCGCGGAAGAGCCGGCGCCTGATGTGCCAGCGGAACCGGTGCCCGACGATGGCGAAGCCACCGAGGATGTTGAGTTGCCGCTGGAGGTGTTACAGCAGTTCGATGCCAACGTCCGCGTGAGATTCGCCGAATTGACCGCCATGGATGTTGTTATGAAAGACGTCGAAGTGGCGGTTCGTCTGAACAACGGTTTGCTCGAAGCCTCACCGTTTCGCGCGGCGTTGTACGACGGCACGTTTGATGCTGATATTCGAGTCGACGCCCGGCCGGGTAAAGAACCCACGATGGTGGCTGCGCCTCGGGTCAAGGGTGTGCAGATTGGCCGTTTGCTGGAGGATTTTGCAGGGGGTGAATATCTCACCGGATTGGGGAATCTGGATATTTCCCTGCAGGGACGGGGTGCGACCCTCAACAGTCTCCTCGATTCCGCCGCAGGCAAACTGAACTTCGAGTTTCGAAACGGTGAAATCGTGGGTATCGATCTGCTTAACCAGATACGCCGCGCCTATCTCAAATTGCAGAATCTCGACCCCGGCCCTGAGGAAGTGGAAGGCACGACGCCTTACACGGAGTTGACTGGTAGCGCCGAATTGGGCAACGGAGTCCTTAACAATCGGGCGCTGACGCTCTCCTCGCCGCTGCTCAGTGTCAGTGGGCAGGGCCAACTGGATGTTCGCTCTCTCGACTTGAATTACGTCGTGACCACCACCGTACTCACGACCGGAATCGGTACGGCGGATAAAATACTCGGCCAGCTTAAGGGGCAACCGATACCCGTTAACATTACCGGTCCGGTCACCAGCCCAAAAGTCAGGCCGGATTTGCGCGGAATGCTGGAAGCCCGAGCCCGTAAAGAGCTGGCTGGCGAGCAAGAAAAGCTACAACAGAAGCTGGATGAGGAGTCGGCGAAGCTCCAAGAGAAACTCGAGAAAGAGCAGCAAGAGTTGGATGAGAAGCTTCAAAAAGAGCAGGAAAAGCTCAAGAAAAAAGCCCAAGAGAAGATCGACGAAGGCTTACGCAAACTGTTCGACTGATGGACTGGGAGGGCGGGGCTGACCCGTCGGTATTCGCCGATCGGTTGCTGAGGTGGTTTGACCATGCCGGGCGACACGATTTGCCCTGGCAGGGAACCGGTGATGCCTACCGGGTCTGGGTCAGTGAGATCATGTTGCAGCAAACCCAGGTTAACACGGTGATCCCGTACTACCAGCGGTTCATGGCGCGGTTTCCTGACGTGACGGCTCTGGCCGCCGCGTCGGAAGACGTCGTCTTGGGAGCGTGGTCGGGCCTGGGCTATTACGCCCGGGCCCGAAATTTGCACCGTGCGGCCCGACAGGTGGTCGCTCTCTACGATGGCCGTTTCCCGGTCGAGTTCGACCAGCTGATCAACTTACCCGGTGTGGGTCGTTCCACTGCCGGCGCCATTGCGGCCTTAGCCGCCGGGCGACGTCATCCCATTCTCGATGGCAACGTCAAACGCGTGCTCAGTCGCCTGTTCGCGATCGGTGGCGATCCGTCGTCGGCAAGGGTTCAGCGCGCACTGTGGGATATGGCCGATACGCTGACGCCACGGGTTAGGGTGGCTGATTACACCCAGGCGGTCATGGATCTAGGTGCCACCGTGTGCACGCGGGCTCGGCCCGACTGTGCGCAGTGTCCCGTGTCGGATCTTTGCTCGGCTTACCGTCAGGGCGAGCAGCACGCGTTTCCTGCACCCCGTCGGCGGGTGCGGATCAAAACCCGGCAACTGTGTTTCGTCATCGTCGGGCGGGCGCGTGATGAGGTTTTACTGGAGCGCCGAGCGGCAGATGGAATTTGGGGCGGGCTCTGGTGTTTTCCTGAGGTTGCTGATTCCCGAGGCGTCGATGAATGGTGCCGTGTTCATCTGGGCGTTCCGGTTCAGGCGCGGGAAGTGTGGGACCCCATAGAGCATGTTCTTACTCACCTACGCTTGAAGATCACGCCGGTCAGGGTCTTGATGCCTCCCGGTTCAGTCGATGCACCACAAGCTGCCTATCGACGCGGGGTTTGGTATACAATTGGCCAGCCGGCGCCAGGGGGGCTTGCCGCGCCTGTCCGAGCACTCATCAATCAGCTGTCGTTGTGATTTAGCCTTGAGTTTTGGAGAGGGCAAACTCAGGGGGGCTATGGTCACGGGATCAGGAATTCGGCGTGATTAGATGGTTGCAAGTCGCGATGCGGTCTTTCCTGGATGACGCGATTTGGCTGATTTTCGTCAGTCCGACACCCAGAAACTGGTGGAGACGAATACGATGACAAGGAAGGTTCAGTGCGTGAAGCTCAATAAGGAAGCGGAGGGGTTGGAGTTTCCCCCCTACCCCGGGGAACTGGGGCGGCGCATCTTTGATTGTGTGTCCAAGGAAGCGTGGCAGCAGTGGTTGCAACACCAAACTATGCTGATCAACGAGTATCGTTTGACCCCCATTGATCCCAAAGCACGGAAGTTTCTCGAGGAGGAAATGACGCGCTTCTTTTTCGGCGAAGGGGGTGTCCCACCCAGCGGATACGTGCCACCGGAAAAGGCTTAGGCATCGCGGCGGTAGGGCAAACGGCGGTGCGTGGAGTGTGGTGTTTTGGCACCCCTTGAATCGTGTGATGCTTGACGAAGGCTTGGCGGGCCGCTTTAATACCGCCCTCACGCTTCGGGAATCGCCCGCGAGCGTATTGACAGATATCGTTTGAGGCCAGGTAGCTCAGTCGGTAGAGCAGCGGACTGAAAATCCGCGTGTCGGTGGTTCGATTCCGCCCCTGGCCACCATTCATTGCCCCCTCTTTTCGGTGCTGATCGAATCCACCGGCCATGGCTTTCAGCTGCGGCGGATTCGGAGACGATGCCGTATCATTATTGCTATGCATCCAGGTGACCGCGGGAAATTTGGATTGGGCCGACGGTTCCGTTGGGCCGCGATGGGTTTCGTCTTTCTGGTCTGTTGCGTGGGGGGTGGCATCCATTGGTGGTGGTTTCCCGCTTGGTCAGCCCAATATCGCCCAGACCGTTCCGGCGAATGCGTGATTTTCCTCCATGGGTACGGTCGAAGCGCCTTTTCCATGAGCAAACTCGCGCGCGCGCTGGATGATTTGGGCTATCTCATCGTCAATGAAGGTTATTCTTCTTTCGTTACTGCTATCGAAGAGTTGGCGGACGCCGTGGTGGCTCGAGATGTGGCGAGCTGCCGGGCGCAAGGTGCTAAGACCATTCACTTCGTCAGCCACTCCTTGGGCGGGATACTGGTCCGTACGTATCTCGCGCGCCACGATCTGAAAGAGTTGGGACGGGTGGTGATGCTCAGCCCTCCCAATCAGGGCTCCGAGATTGCCGATGAATTGGGCGAGATTCCGTGGCTCAGCGCTTGGCTCGGGCCGGCATCTCGGCAATTGGGTACGGGTGCGGACGATTTGCCTCGTCGCTTGGGGCCGGTCGATTATCCCGTGGGTGTCATTATGGGGAACCGTTCGGTTAACCCTTTTTTCTCCTGGATTATTCCGGGTGAGGATGACGGTACCGTATCCGTGGCATCCGCCCGCCTCCGGGGAATGACGGACTTTCTGCTGGTCTCTCACAGTCACACGTTTATTATGTTCGCGAACGATGTTGCGGAGCAGGTTGCGCACTTTCTGCGATACGGTCGCTTCGACAGTCCAGTCGAGGCAGATTCTTCAGAAAATGCGACTGCCTTTTGATTATCGTCAAGTCCATCCGATGTCCTTACGATAATTTGATCCGACGAGTGCGAAGGGAATCCCCGAAAATTTTCTGCAAGAGGAGCGGGCCATGTCGTTAATACACGAGCTACGAGAATCGGTCGAAGCACGACTTGATCGTTGGGAGTCGCTGGCAGAGGCGCTTGAGCTCCAGCTGCAGCTGGGTCGTAAGGAGGCCTTGGATCGCTTCGAAGATGAGAAGCAGCGATTGACCGAACGATTAGAAGCGATGGAAAAGCGATTCGAAGAGACGACCGGGATCGCGGACGATATGCGTGATTCCGTGCGCGGCCAAGTTGAGCATCTCCGAGTCCAGTTGGCGCTTGGCAGGGCTGAGACGCGTGACGCCTACCAGGAACAGAGAAAAAATATTCTCGCGGGTATCCGGAGTTTGGAAGAGCGTTTGGACTCGGCAGGTCATCAGTTGGGTCAGGAAAATGCCGAACGACTCGAAGCTGTTACCAAGGACTTGATCCGGGCCGCTGACCGGTTGGTGGCGGAACTGGAGGCGCTGGAATACCAGTTCGAGGTGGGTGCGACCACGGCTCGTCAACAGTTGGACGATCTCCGCAAGGATGTGGTTACGCGCGCTCAAAGCATCCGCAAACGATTGCGTGAACAGGGCAGTAAAGCGGAAGACAAAATGGAAGCGTTCGAAAAGGATATCTCCCAAGCTGCATCGCAGGCGAAACAGGCATTCAAAAAGCTGTTCTCGTAAGGTATTTTCAAACCAGACTTCGATCCATGCATACACAAACGGGGGGTCCTCGGTAGCCGGCGATGCCCCTGCCCTTCGGGCGATTGCGAGGTCTGTCTTTTCATTGACATCTGATCGACCCGGATCGTCAATGTATTGTCACCCTCATCATTGACAATGAGAAAGCGCGAATTTGATTGCCTGTTGGCAACCTTTTTTGCGCCCATTCCGGCTCGGATACGGCCAGTTTCAAGCTTTTTCGCTTGGCATCTTTTTTGCTTAAAGCTTATTCGCTGGTTAGTCATGCTTGCGAAATGGCGGTGCGAAAGAGCCGCTGCTTTCGTTAAGCGCATCGAAGAGACTTTGAGGAGGATCTTGCCGTGGAGAAGCTTGAGGTGCCGACGAATGACGGTATCACCCTGGAAGAGTTGGGCATTGCCATGGAAGGGCGGCGGCCGTTGACGCATGATGAAGAAGCGAGGGCCCATGCCATTCGCATTCTGGCACAAGAAATTCAGCGCAACCTGAAAAATGCGCTAATGGACGGGGCCGAAGACCGTTACATATCCGAGGCTCAAATGCGTTTGGAAGAGTCCGTGATGTGGGCGGTTCGGGCGATCGGTGTATAGCTCTTCGGGCGTGCGCATAGACGCAAGACCGGCCGTCACTTGCTCTCCCAGGCGGGCGTGATGGGTCTCAGGTTTGCGGATGACCCGGCGATGCGTGCCCGGAACGATCAGGTTTGTCACCGCTCGCTCAGTTCATGCTGTTCTGTGCAATTGCTGGCTGTGCCGTTTCATCGCCCTCGAATTCAGCCCGAGAGAAGCCGTCGGGTATAGGCGCCGCGCAGCCCCAGCGATCGGTTTGCGCGGTCCCGAGCAGGCTGTCGTCCTCACTAAAGAACTTCACCGTCTTTTGAGGCACCCCCAAGCCGTTGTTCGCGTTGACCAGGCAAGCGGAGGGCGCGTCGTCTATGGTATCCAGTTGCACGACCGTCGGTATGGGGTTTTTCATGGCGGCGCGGATGACATCGACTTGATTGACCTGTGCACCGTCGGCACCCATTGACCTTCCGAGTTCGAACTGCTCTGCCTCACGGTTCGGTCCCTGATCGTAGCTGTGGGGGATGATCCAACCGCATCCATCGTGAACCGCGGCGATTTTTTCAGCTGTGAAGCGTGTTAATCGCGAACCGAAGACGCTGGATGTGAACGTCTCGAAGAACAACCGCCCGGATCGCTCTTTTCCGCTGAGGTTGAATATGAAGCGCGCACGGGGGTTCAGGCCATGGATTCGCTGTGCGATCACGCTTTGGGCGTTAAAGTACGATCGATCGATCAGGCCTTCATGCCGCCCGACCAAGTTCATCAGTTTTCGATAGTTCCGAACACTTTTCAGGTCAAACTCGATTCCGCCTCCCGCTTCCTGGGCCAAGGCCAGAATCTCGTCCAGAAACGGCACAGGGGACGGATCGTACTCACTCCCGGACCAGGGCGCGTAGTCGGCGGCGTTGAGCTGCCTGATCTGGTCCGAGTTCATGAGGTCAACCCGGCCTGTGCCGTCGGTGGTTCGATCTGCCGTGGCATCGTGCATCGCGAAAAAATGCCCGTCCACCGTTTGGCGCACGTCGATCTCGATCACGTCGGCCCCGTACGCAAACGCATGCCGATAGGCCCACAGTGTGTTCTCCGGCGCCAAGTTCACACCGCCTCGATGGGCAGAGATGAACGGTGTCTTAAGGCCTTCGTCGGGTGTTTTCGCATTGACCCAACGGATGGGCTGCAAGGTTTCCTCGCAACCGGGATTCGCTGCGGGCAGCTCTCGTGCTGCCGCGGCTTGGGGCAGGACCATCAGCGCTAACGCAACGAAGATGAGCGCCATCAGTTCTGGATGAGATGGGTTCGTGTTGGACCGCAAGCGCATCGATGTCCCCTCCTGACGTTCGCTGGTCAATGCTGTTGGGCATAACCAAGATGTCGGCCGGAGAGGTCGTCGTCATGAGGGGGCCGTGACCGTTTCGTGTCGTCGGCTGAAGGAAGGGGTTGGCGGCCTCATGGTGCCGATGTGATCGGGGTGAGGCCGATTTTGGGGGATCGATCGCGAGTTACGAGAGCCGTATCCGGCGTTGGCTCGAAATGAACGCTAGCCGGCTGCTCAAGGGAACGTCGGCAAATGGGACTCCACGCCGGCTATCTCGGCTTCCGGATGGTGGCTCTTAACGAGTGTTTCGACCTCGTCAATTTGCGAGCGCGGAATGTCGACCAGCATTAAAATTTCACCGCTCTCAATCGCGTCACTGAATTGTTTTAGGCGCGAGTTCGGCAAGCCGGCTCCCACCATGGAGGAGAGGAGTCCACCCATGGTGGCTCCGTAGGCACCAACGCCCAATACCGCGCCGCCAGCGACGACCACGCCCGCAGGCGGAAAGGTCATGGCCGCCAAGCCCACCAATAGACCCGCCGTCCAACCGAGGCCGATGCCCCGTTTCAATGCGGGCACGAAATCGGTTTTTTGCAAAAAGCCGGCTTCCGGTAGATCTTCCAATGAGGTATCGGCGTTGGCAATGAGGTGAATGTCTTTTTCCGGTACGTGGTTGACGAGCAGATCCTTGACGACTTCGGCTGCCGTATCGACATGGGGAACGAGAAAATAGACGCGATGGGACATGGGTGATCTCCTTGGGCCGGCTGCGATGGCAGGGTAGCGATGTGCGTTAAAAAGGAATCGCTCGGTCGGAGCGGCGTCGCAACTCACGGATGCATTACAAACCAGCCTCCATTCTATCCAACATTGAGTTTTTGCGAAGGGGTATTAAGCGATCGGTCTGATGGTTTCCGGTGGAGTTCTTGGGTATTGTTTCTGCACGGAATGACCCCGCTTGATTGGGGTAAACAACATGGACGGTTTGATGAAGACTTTCGCATGGATCGTGGTTTTTTTTGCATGCAGCTCGTTCGTTCCGGCCTTCGCCGGTTACACGTTGTATGGCGATCTTCCCTACGTCACGGACGCCGATTCGAAGCAGCAAACCCTGGATGTTTACGTTCCGCGAAACGACGCTAGCGTTCCGATGCCGGTTCATATCTTCGTCCACGGTGGTGGGTGGGTGATCGGCGACAAAGGGCATCGGGCCCGTCGCCGCGCCGCTTTTTACACCGACCGCGGGGTGGTGTTGGTGTCCATCAATTATCGGCTCTCGCCGGACTACACCCATCCTGCCCACGTCGAAGATTGTGCTGCGGCGGTCAAGTGGGTGGTAGACAATATCAGCCAATACGGCGGCGATCCGGCGCACATCGTATTGTCGGGTCATTCGGCGGGTGCCCATCTGGTCGCGTTGTTGGCCATCCATCCCGACTACCTTTTTGCCCAGGGCTTGTCGCGTGACCTTTTCAAGGCGGTGGTTCCGGTGGACACGGGACAGTTCGATTTAACGCAGCCTCTTGCCGGCCGCGGTGCCAACATGCTCGAGCGGATGAAGGAAAAGGCCTACGGGACGTCTATCGAAATATTGACGGATGCCTCGCCTGCATTGCAGGTTACCCCGAACGCATCGTTGTCGCCGTTCCGGCTGTTTGTCACTGCGGACCGGTCAGAGGCCGCGGAAAGGACCCGGCAGTTTGCCGAGGTGCTTGAACGCAATGGTCATGATGCTCACTATGTGGTCATAGATGGCGGTTATTCCCATGGGGACATGAATCGGGCCATTTACGAGAACGACTCGCCGGTCTCGCAGACAATTCTTGATTTCCTTTTCTCAGATTAGCGCTGCGCATTGCGGTTTCAGCCGACTGGATCGGCTGCGATGCCATCCCGGCGGCAGCGTGACGGACGTTTTTGTATGACCTCTCAAATTCGGATCGTGGAGGCAATGTCGAGATGAGCATGATTCACTTTATCGGCGGAGAGAAAGGCGGGGTTGGCAAATCCGTGATGGCCAGGCTCCTGTCTCAGTACTTTTTAGATCGATCATGGGTTTATGCTGGCCTGGATGCAGATCAGTCTCATCCCACATTGACCCGGTATTACCGCGACTTTACCCAGCCGATCAATCTGGATTTGTTCGAAAGCACGGATGAAATTATGGAGGTGGCACTCGAAGGCGATCGCAACGTCTTGATCGACTTGCCGGCCCAGAGTCAGCGATTTCTCGATCGATGGATCGAGGCCAATGATGTCATTGGCCTGTGTGCAGAGATGGGTATTCCGCTGGTGTATTGGTATCTGGTCGACGCCGGTCCGGATTCCGCCCAGTTGCTGGACGGCTTCCTGCAAAAGTATGGTCGCTCCCTCCACTGTGCGGTGGTGAAGAACGAAGGATGTGGCAGTGATTTTTCAGCGGTCGAGGCGATTAGCGCAAACGATGTTTCGGTCTCCCCTCAGCAGATCACCCTGCCAGCGCTACACGGGTCGACGATGCGTAAGATCGATCGGTTAAATCTCAGTTTTTGGGCGGCAATTCATGCTAAGGATCGGGATGCGCCCCACTTGAGTGTCATGGAGCGGCAGCGAACCAAGGTTTGGATTAAGAAGGCTTACGCCGGCATTGATGAGGTGATATCCAAGCTGGTGGACTGAAAATTCGGTGAGGCGTTGTTCCGCAACGCGCAATGCCCATTGGCGGTTCGGCCTGTGGGCCGGTTTGTCAGTCTTTTGTAGCAGCTGGGGTCGCTGAGTTTGATTCAGGCCTGTGTGATGTCGCCGCGCTTGTGGAGTCCAGGTGTCGCGCTTTGCAGGTGGCCTCGTCCAGATTTGCTGCGAATATCAGGTGATCGTGTTCACGGATACCAGCACGTCGAAGTTTGAGCGAAAGTCGAGGTAGCAAGCCGCTCAAGATCACGGACAAGTGCTGGCGGCGAGCGTTTTCCAATAGGGTTTCGAGTGCGACGAGTCCGCTCATGTCCATCACGGTGACCTGAGAGAGGTCCAGGATCAGGATCCGCTTGCGCCGATCAATGGTTCTCAGCGTTGCCAACGCTTTCTGAGCTGCACCGAAGAAAAGCGAACCGTTGATCTGGTAAATGGCGATGGTCGGTTGCAGCTTGAGGTGGCTCCCATCGAGAGGACGTTCCAGAAACCGGCCTTCCGTTAAGTCAATCACCCGCTTGATAAAAAGCACAGCGGCGAGGCCCATGCCCACCGTCACGGCCACCACCATGTCGAACAAAACCGTGAGACCGAAACAGGTCAGCAGGACAATCACGTCGCTGGCCGGCGCGATGCGGACCACGCGCACGAAATGGCGGGCTTCGCTCATATTCCATGCCACCACCAGCAGCAGCGCTGCCAAAGACGCCATGGGCACGTAGGCCAGCAGTTTCGCCAAGGCGAGCATCGCGATCAGAACCGTGATGGCATGGATGGCCGACGCGAGCGGAGAGACAGCCCCCGCCCGGACGTTGGTCGCCGTCCGGGCAATGGCACCGGTCGCAGGGATACCGCCAAAAAACGGGGCGGCAATGTTACCGAGTCCCTGACCGATGAGTTCGGCGTTGGCGTCATGCCGGTTTCCGGTCATTCCGTCCGCCACCACTGCGCAGAGCAAGGACTCGATTGCGCCGAGCATGGCGATTGCAAATGCCGGGCCGATGAGTGAACCGACCAACTCCACCGATAAAACCAAGGGTTGGCCATCGGCGCCGGGAAACTGCCATGGCCATTGTACCCCCGGCAATACGGGCGGGATACCAGGGCTGGAGATCCCATCCAGCGTCCAGCTGAAGCGCGAACCGATGGTGGCCACGTGGAAGTCTGCCAGCCAAAGGGGTGCGAGTGCAGCAAGCAGTGTTCCGGTCGTCAGAGCGACCAGATGGCCCGGTATCGCGCGGGATAACTTCGGCCAGAAAAGCAAGACGCCGAGTGTGGTCATGCCGATCATGACGTCGGACCAGCTCAACGTGGGCAGGGCCGATCCCAAGAGGACGACCTTATGGAGGTAATGCCCTTCCAGGACGTCGATATGCAAGCCCAGAAAGTCCCTGACTTGCAGGGTCGCGATCACGACGCCGATGCCGGCGGTGAATCCAATGACCACGGGGTAAGGGACCAGCTCGATAAAACGGCCCAGGCGGGCAACACCCATGGCGATGAGGAGGCACCCGGCCATTAGGGTCGCCAATAACAGTCCGCCCAGCCCGTATTGATGGGTGATAGGTAGGAGCACGACCACGAAGGCCGCCGTTGGACCTGAAACATTGACCCGTGATCCGCCGGTGACCGCAATGATGAAGCCCGCTACGATGGCGGTGTAGAGGCCATGCTGCGGAGCGACCCCGCTGGCGATGGCCAATGCCATGGCCAAAGGAAGGGCGACCACGCCCACGGTGATGCCGGCCAGTAGATCCGACTTCAGGTGCCGCCAGGTGTATCCCTCGCGCAAGTTGCCTCTGAGCGCGCTGGCTATTGGTAAAGAAAACCGTTTGAATCCCTTGTGCAATTCGTATTGTCCTGGCCGAAGGCGACGATGCGGTAGGTTGAAGGTGACGGGTGCTTCCGCAGCTGGAGTGCTACCCGCCGGTCCGGTTGTGGATTATAAGTTGATGGCCTGATGCCGGTAAATCGGGGACCTAGGTGTTCCCTGAGACCAGGAACAGGGCGTTGACGGCATCGGTATGGCGGTCCGTCCTCTTGTTCTTGATGTGTCATGCAGGTCCGCTTGACCGTATCGGGTGCACCCCAGACGGCGTGCGAAGTGCCGGCTTTGATGCGCTACTAAGGATTGGTCCCCATTCGGACGCCGATCCGCCGGGCGCCGAGGAGACCGTGAGGTCGCCGAGCCTTGAATCGGCGACCTCACGGTCTTGGCATCGGATGGTCTTTGCGAAGGCGCCTTGAATTTCAGTGGATTTTCGTTGTCCATCGCCGTGGATACGCGAGAAGACGCCGGGCGGTTCTTTTCGGCGCTGGCGACCGCGGAACCAGTGGAAATGCCGCTGGCCGAGACGTTTTGGGCACCGCTGTCGGGGGCGTTGTTGTGGAAACGGTTTCCTTAATTAGCGATACGGAACGGCGCCATCATTGACTCGACAGCTAGGCGGTACGCTTGAATCGCCCGCCCGGGTTGGTGTTTAACAGCCGTTCTAGACCCTGAAAGTTAACGTTTGGCGATGGTGTTTGAGGGCGATCTCGCCCATTCGCCAGAGGTGGAGTCATGTTCGAGTTGGATCACCTGTTAGTCTTGACAGATTTCGGCGCACCGGCAGCGGATGCCTTGCGTTCATTTGGTTTGGCTGAAGGCTCCTCGAATCGTCACCCCGGCCAGGGGACGGCGAATCGTCGCTTTTATTTCGCCAACACCATGCTGGAATTGCTGTGGGTTGTTGATGCCGAAGAAGCCGCGGCTGCGCCCGTATCGCGTACCGGGCTACTTTCGCGCTGGCGGGGGCGGGGGGCAGGTGCGTGTCCGTTTGGCGTGAGTTTACGACCCTGTAAAGGTGCGGCTACCCAGACCCCACCTTTTGATTATTGGCCGTATCGGCCGGCCTATCTGCCGCCTGGCGGTGAGATCGAAATGGCCGAAGGTTCTGAAAATCCGCGATTGCCTTTGCTATTCAACCTGCCATTTCGACGTCGGGTCGATGCCGGCCAGCATCCCGAGCCGATTGATCATCCGGCAGGGCTCGGAGAGATCACATCGGTTGAACTTAGCATCGCGCAGGGTGTGGATTTGTCCCCCGCCCTGCGGATGGTAGGTGATTGGGGGATTGTGCGGTTCAAAGCCGGAAATGAGCCGCTGATGGTGTTGGGATTCGATGGCGTACCATCTGGAGAATCGTTCGATTTTCGGCCGGGATTACCTTTGGCGTTTCGTTGGTGACGCGCCGCCTCCGGGGGCGGTTGTCGATACGATCAGAAGGGGAGATCCAGCGCTTCAGTCAAAAAGCGCATCAAGGGTGTGGCAGAGCGGAAAGTGTCGGCCACCTCGTCAACGAATTCGGCCGACCCTGCGGCTTCGATGTCCGTTTCTTTGATGACGAAAAAACTCTTCCGCTTGATATCTTCGATATGGGGCGTGTCGGTGGTAAAGCCGCGAGGCGGTCGTTTGAGTGCATCACCGGTGAGCCCGCCGAACGCGCCACCGAGCGCATCGGCGGATACCACCGCCTGCCAACGTTCCGGCGCTTGGGCAATGGCCGTTCTGATGCGGAACAACGCCTCGCCCGGCGGTTGCCAAATACCCCCACCGTAGGAAAGCCCGGTATGATCGATGTGGACATAAAATCCGGGTGCGTGAGCGTCCCGGCCGGCTTCATGGCGAAAGTGACAAGCGGCATGCTCTTTGTAGGGGCGCTTGTCTTTACTGAAGCGTACGTCGCGATAGATTCGGAACATGGAACCGCCGTGGGTGCGCGGGTCGGCGACGAATCGGGGCGCGATCTGTTCCAAGCGCGGCGCCATGGCGACGATAAAACTGACGATGGGATCCACCACGGTCTCGTGGTAGCGTGCCTTGTTGGCGATAAACCAGTCCCGGTTGTTGTTGGCCGAAAGTTCTTGAAAAAACGCGAAAAAGTCCGGGCGGAAGCCGCGGAACGGGCCAAGCTTTGATGCAGTTTTGGTTTGTCGGGTCACGGCGTGTTCCTTTCCTGCGCGCGGTCGACCGTAGTGGCTGTCGGGGCGGTTGAAATTGCCCGCGACGCCTAAAACCGGACCGGCTCGGTTCGCGGAATCTTGCAGCCAAAGGCTATGCTAAATGGCGAGCGCCGGTATCCAGTGCGGACTGCTGATGGCAATCAGGGTGATGGACGAAAACGTCCAAAACAATTTGCGATATCTGGCTCGGAAATAAGGATTGCCGCAGACGCAATCGGGTTTGCAACGCTCCATTGGGCGAAAAAGTTGGGTGGCGAGCAGCAAAAAACTCAAGCCGGCAACGAGCATGAAGATCGGTCGGTACGCTTCCAGCGCGGTGAGTCGATTCACCCAAACGCCCGCGGGGTCGACGATAAGCAAGACAAGCGCGCCCGCGCAGCACGCCGACGCGGCGACACCGGCGGTCAATCCTGTGGCCAAGCCTATCCATGCGCCTTGGTGGTTCATGAATTCCCCTTGCTTATCGGCGGCGTATTCTACGTCAGATAGACTTTCCCGATCCAATGCTGAAGCATCGATCGTGAAATTCTGCGGGCCGGTTTGCGATCCCCACGAGAACAGGCCTTTCATTATCCTGTTACGCTCGGAAAAGTCACCGGGATGGTGATGCCGGCTATGGAAACCATCACAATGAACGAGCTCAGCATTCGGCTGATTGCCTTCGTAACCGTTTTTGGTGTGATGGCAGCGTGGGAGACGTGGCATCCCCGGCGCCGGCACCGGGCCATCAGCCGCCCACGGCGTTGGATACACAATTTGGCCTTGTTTGGGCTGAACAGTCTATTGCTTCGCTTGATATTTCCGGCCGCTGCGGTGGGTTTTGCCGCCTTTTCTCAGCGACAAGGGTGGGGGCTGTTCAACTATCTTTCCTGGCCTATGATGGTTGAGGTGGTGATCGCTGTTGTCGTGCTGGATTTTTTCATCTGGTTGCAGCATGTGATGTTTCACGCCGTCCCCTTTTTCTGGCGTTTCCATCGGGTCCATCACGCCGATTTAGATTTTGACGTCACCACGGGTCTCCGGTTTCATCCTGCCGAAATCGTGATTTCGATGCTGATCAAGTGGGTGGCCATGGCAGCTTTGGGGCCGGCGGTGGTTGCGGTGGTTGTGTTCGAGGTGGTGCTCAACGCGGCCTCGATATTCAACCATTCCAACGCGCGACTGCCGTCTCTGGCAGACTGCCTGATTCGGCTCGTTGTGGTGACCCCCGACATGCATCGGGTTCACCATTCGATCGAGCAACACGAGACCAACAGTAATTTCGGGTTTTGCCTGCCGTGGTGGGATCGCCTGCTCGGTACCTACCGGGCAACACCCGCCCGCGGGCATGAGCGGATGGTTCTCGGGCTCGACGCCATCCGTGATGAGCGACAATGCGTCACGCTCCCTGGTGTACTGCTGCTGCCGTTCAAAGCGGGGGCCGACAGCTATGCGCTGGGTCGGCGAAATTGGACGGGTTCTTCGGCCGGCGGGGACCCCCATCAAGATCGCTAACTGGCTGGCCCGCATGGCATTGTTTTTCCGCCGGGCCGATGCCATTATGTGGCCGCGCCGGGCATGACGGCCCTGCGATAATGGGGATTTATCCGGAACCCATTTTGTATTTCACGCCGAATTTTCGGCGACAGCCTAGGCAATGAAAGATGAAGAAAATGTTGATCCAGGGAACAATCGGTGTCTTGATGATGGCGGCTGCCGGAGCCACGATGGCCGCAGATGTCGAGGCGGGTAAAGCCAAAGCCGCTGCATGCGCCGGTTGCCATGGCGCCAATTTCCAAGGTATGCCTCCGACTTTCCCCTCCTTGGTCGGTAAGGATGCCGAATATCTGACGGCGCAACTGAAAGCCTTTAAGAGCGGTGAAAGGGACAACGCAATCATGAAAAACATGGTTGTCGGTCTTTCGGACCAGGATATGGTCAACATTTCCGCGTACCTGAGTTCCTTGCCGGCGGAGTAAGTCAGAATTTAGCCCGGAGGTGATGGGTTCATCTCCGGGCCTGACGACTCTCATTCAAACTTCTCAGAGACGAAACCTGGCATGCCAAGTCCTTGGGGAAAAGTGATCGGCGGAATGTTCGGCTTTTTGGTTGGCCGCTATTTGGGCATGCTATCCGGAGTGGCCGTCGGTCATGTGCTTGATCTCACTTTGGACCAGCATCGGGTCCGTTTGAGGAAGCCTGTCAGCGGTGACATCGATCCGGTCTATTTCGATGTGGCCTATGGGCTTTTGGGGTATTTGGCCAAAGCCGATGGCCGCGTATCGCGCGCCGAGATTCAATTTGCCGAGTCTGTGATGGCGCAAATGCGGCTCGATTCCCGGGCGCGCAGCGAAGCCATCGAACGATTCGCCGTCGGCAAAAGTGCGGATTTCGATATCCAAAGTGCACTTTCGGCATTCGCTTCCCGTTATCGGCAGGAGCTTGACGTGGCCAGGACGTTGCTCGAGATGCTCGTCCAAATGGCCTATGCCGATGGTCCGCCAAGTTCGCGCCAGTCGAGTTTGCTGCGACACATTCAGCGGGCGATCCATCTGTCCGACTTCGAACTCAAACGACTGGAGGCATTGGTTGGCGCACGGTACGAAAAACGGAACCGCCCCGCGTCGCGGCCGGTGGGCGATTTGGTGTCCGCCTATGAGCTTTTGGGCGTCTCCCCCGGGGCATCGGAAAGCGAGGTGAAGCGATCGTATCGTCGAATGATCAGCCAGCATCATCCCGATAAGCTCATTTCCAAAGGGTTCTCGGAGGAACGGCTAAAAAAGGCGGCAGAGAAGACCCGGGAAATTCGCCATGCGTACGAAACCATTCGACTGCGCCGCGGGTTCTGAAACGGGGCGGTTGCGGCTTGCCGGCGGATTATCCTCGCAAGCCGGCTACGATGATCACCAAAATCACACCGAGTATGAGGTTGATCTCCACGCCCATTCGGATCTGCGCCAGATATTGCCCTGCGGCGGCGAAGTCCTCTTTTTCCACGCTGTTGCGTAAGCCCCGAAGCGGGCCGAAATACAGGCGCATAAAAAGGAGAATCATCACCAAGCCCATGCCTTGCATGATGTGTATGGCGTTGTCGACATATTCCATGCCGCCCCATTGGATAAAAATAATCCAGTAGCCTGACAGGGGCAGGAGAATGACCGCGATCCAGACCCAGCGCATAAAACGCGTCAGCGTTTCCAGCCACAAACGGAGTGCAGCCGGAGGATCCAAAACTTTCGGGACGCTGGGCCGCAAGGCCATGTAGGCGAAGAACATGCCGCCGATCCAGATCACGGCGGCGATCACGTGCAGCGCGACGGCCCAGTTCATGCTCGGCTCCGATAGCTGGGGGTTGCTCGGTAACCGCCGTCAGTATAGCAGGGCGGTCTGTTGTTCGTGGCTCGCATCGAGCTGGCGTATCCGGTAAAGTGACGGCGCCGTCCGAGGCGATCCATGTCCTGATTTTTCATTGAGTTAAGACCATAAAATGCCACACAGCTCTGAGTTTTTGATAGCACCTTCGATTTTATCTGCAGACTTCGCCCGTTTGGGCGATGAAGTCAACGCCGTGCTGGCTGCCGGCGCAGACATTGTTCACTTTGATGTGATGGACAACCATTATGTACCCAACCTGACGGTCGGGCCGGTGGTGTGTCAGGCGCTTCGAAACCATGGCGTGACCGCGCCCATTGACGTTCATCTGATGGTCCGGCCGGTCGATCGCCTCATTGTCGATTTCGCCGCGGCGGGGGCGACCTACATCACTTTCCATCCCGAAGCCAGCGATCACGTCGATCGAAGTCTTCAGCTGATTCGCGATCAAGGATGCCGGGCGGGCTTGGTTTTCAACCCGGCCACGCCGTTGAGCTATCTCGACTACGTCATGGACAAGCTCGACATGATTTTGGTGATGTCGGTGAACCCTGGTTTTGGCGGGCAGGCGTTTATCCCTGCGGCATTGGACAAATTACGCCAAGTCCGCGAACGCATCGACGCCAGCGGCCGGTCGATACGCCTGGAAGTGGATGGTGGCGTGAAAGTCGACAACATCGCCGAGATCGCCCGTGCGGGTGCGGATACGTTTGTCGCCGGTTCAGCTATTTTTGGTGCTGAAGATTACCAAGCCGTGGTCTCAAAGATGCGTCGCGAGTTGGCGTCAGCCGCCAGAGCATGAGGTTCGAAGCCCGAGCCGTTCTGTTTGACCTGGACGGTACGCTGGTCGATAGCGCCCCCGATTTAACGGTTGCCGTCAACGCGGCACGACAGTCCGTTGGTATGGTTGCCGTAGGTGTCGAAGACGTTCGTCGCTGGTTGGGAAACGGGGCTCAACGATTGGTCCATCGAGCCTTGACCAACGATGCGGCCGAGATGAACGCGCCGGCCGAGCGTTTCGACGTGGCTTGGCCTGTTTTTCTTGAGACCTATCAGCGACATGTGTGCGAGGCGAGTTCGGTTTATCCGGGTGGGCGCGAAGCACTGGAATCCCTGGTAAGCCGCGGCTACCGCTTGGGCTGCGTGACCAATAAGCCGGAGCGTTTCACTCGGGATCTGTTGGAAAAGCTCAAGTTGGATCGGTTTTTCGAAGTGACCGTGGCGGGGGATACCTTGCCGGTAAAAAAACCGGACCCCGCACCATTGCTGCATGCTTTGGGGCGACTCGGCGCAGAGCCGGTTCAGGCAATGATGGTTGGTGACTCAGTCACCGATGTGAAAGCCGCTCGGGCTGCGGGCAGTGTTGTAATCTGTGTCAGTTACGGCTATAACCATGGCCTTGATATTCGAGCAGCTGGACCCGATGCGGTGATCGATTCGTTGGCCCAACTCGGGGAGCTGTTGAGATAAGGTTGCATGATGTTTCAGATGATTCACCTGAACAGGCCGGGCGCAGGAAACACCTCGCGCTGGCGATGGCGAGGATGCTCATAACGCGCCTAGCGTCATAGGCATGGGGTTTATCAGGCCCCAAATCCTCGTTCATGATTCAGGGTGATCTCATGCAACAGCTGCCATTCGAACAACTCGCCGCCCAAGGCTATAATCGCGTTCCGTTGATGCGCCAGGTTCTTGCGGACCTGGATACCCCGCTGACAACCTATCTCAAGCTGGCCCGTGGCCCTTATTCCTACCTCCTGGAATCCGTACAGGGCGGCGAGCAGTGGGGCCGTTATTCCATTATTGGCCTACCGTGCAAGACAGTGATCAAGGTCCGTGGCGAGGAAGTTTGCCTGGAACAGGAGGGCCAAATCACCGAACGCGTGACCTGCCCCGATCCTTTGCAGTGGATCGAGTCGTTTCAGGCCCGTTTCCGAGTGGCGCCGGTCACTGGCTTGCCTCGTTTCACCGGCGGTCTGGTGGGCTACTTCGGCTATGACACCGTTCGTTACGTCGAATCCCGATTGGCGCATTGGGACAAGCCCGATCCCATCGGCAACCCCGACATCCTGCTGATGTTGTCCGAGGAAGTGTTGATATTCGACAACCTGAGTGGGTTGCTATACGTCATCGTTCATGCCGATCCCTCCGATCCGGCGTCGATTGAGGCCGGCCAGGCCCGGCTACAGGTCTTGGTGCGCGGGCTCTCCAATCCGCCACCGCCCGTTCGCCGCTTGTCGATGGCGGCTGTTGATGCAGATGCCACGGATTTTGATTCCAGTTTCAGTCGTGAGGGATATCAGGATGCCGTGCGTCGGATCAAGCACTACATCCGCGAAGGCGATGTCATGCAAGTGGTCCCATCGCAGCGCATGTCCATTGATTTTCACGGTGAGGCGCTGGATCTTTATCGCGCACTGCGCTGCGTGAATCCTTCGCCCTATATGTTCCACCTGGATTTGGCGGACTTTCAGGTGGTGGGGGCCTCGCCGGAAGTCTTGGCCCGGCTGGAAGAGCGTCGGCTGACGGTTCGACCCATCGCCGGGACCCGCCCACGGGGTCGCGATGAAGAAGAAGACCTGGCGATGGAGCGGGATCTTCTCAGCGATCCCAAGGAAATCGCCGAGCATCTCATGCTCATTGATTTGGGGCGGAATGATGTCGGACGAGTGGCGCAAATCGGCAGCGTGGAAGTCACTGAGAAAATGGTGATCGAGCGTTATTCGCATGTGATGCACATTGTCTCCAACGTCCGCGGGCAGATGTCGCCTTCTCACACCGCTCTGGATGCCTTGCGTGCCACCTTCCCGGCAGGCACGCTGACGGGTGCGCCAAAGATTCGGGCCATGGAGATCATCGACGAGTTGGAGCCGGTCAAACGCGGTGTGTATGCCGGTGCCGTGGGCTATATCGGCTGGAACGGCAACATGGATACCGCCATTGCGATTCGTACTGCAGTGCTCAAAGATGGCCGGCTGCACGTTCAGGCCGGTGGTGGCATCGTAGCCGATTCTGAGCCGGTGGCCGAATGGGAAGAGACGCTGAATAAGCGCCGCGCTATGTTTCGCGCCGTGGCGATGGTTGCGGCCGGATCGGACGAGGAGGTGGTGTGATGTTGTTAATGATCGACAATTACGACTCGTTTACCTACAACCTCGTGCAGTATTTCGGAGAGTTGGGTTGTGAGGTCGCGGTTTACCGCAACGACAAGATCACGCTGGATGAGATCGCCGCCTTGGCGCCCAGCCACATCGTCTTGTCGCCCGGGCCGTGCACGCCCAACGAAGCGGGTGTTTCAGTTCCGGCAGTCAGCCGATTTTCCGGCCAAATCCCAATTCTCGGTGTGTGCCTGGGGCATCAGAGCATTGCTCAGGCGTTCGGTGGTCGAATCACGCATGCGCGGGAGATCATGCACGGTAAGACCTCGCCTGTTTTTCATCGGGATCTGGGCGTGTTTAACGGTTTGCCAAATCCCTTTACGGCAACGCGGTATCACTCGCTGGTGATTGATCCGGCCAGCTTGCCCGCGTGTCTGGGGGTCACCGCCTGGACTCAATCTGCGGACGGGAGCATGGATGAGATCATGGGCGTACGCCACAAGACACTGGCGGTGGAAGGTGTGCAGTTTCACCCAGAATCCATACTCACCGAACACGGACACCACTTGTTAAAAAACTTTCTGACGCAGCCGGTTCCACAAGCGGCTTAGCCCGGGATCGCCCGACTATGAACATTCAAGAAGCCATCCAGCGTGTGACCGCGCACCAGAACCTGACCGCCGACGAGATGACCGCAGTCATGGCGCAGATTATGGGCGGTGACGCTACACCTGCCCAAATTGGCGGGTTCTTGATCGGTTTGAGAATGAAAGGTGAGACCGTGGCGGAGATCGCCGCGGCAGCCCGCGTGATGCGCTCGCTTGCCACACCGGTTGCGGTCCACGATCACACCCACTTGGTGGACACCTGCGGAACCGGGGGGGACAGCCGCGGCTTGTTCAATGTCTCCACTGCGGTTGCGTTTGTGGTTGCCGCGGCGGGTGGCATCGTGGCCAAGCACGGCAACCGATCGGTATCCAGCCGCTCCGGCAGTGCCGATGTGTTGGAAGCGGCGGGAGTTCGCTTGGATCTCGCGCCGGAACATATCTCCATTTGTCTTGAACAGGTCGGTGTCGGTTTTCTGTTTGCGCCGGCTCACCACAGCGCCATGAAACATGCCATTGGTCCACGTCGGGAGATGGGCGTTCGCACGATTTTTAATTTGCTCGGGCCCTTGACCAACCCGGCGGGGGCGCCCAACCAGTTATTGGGGGTATTCAACCCGGACTGGGTCGCTCCGCTGGCGGAAGTGATGCGGGAACTCGGCAGTCGTCATGTCATGGTGGTTCACTCCGAGGACGGGCTGGACGAAATCAGCATCGCCGCACCCACCGAGGTGGCCGAATTAAAAGACGGGCAGGTGTATCAGCAAGCGGTGCAACCCGAGGATTTCAGTATCCGTCGACAATCGCTCGACGGGCTGGTGGTCAGGGATGCCAAGGAGAGTTTGGCGCTCATTCGCCAAGTCTTTCGAGGAGAACCGGGCCCCGCGCGCGACATCGTGGCATTGAATGCCGGTGCGGCCATTTACGTGGCCGATTTGGAACCGGATATGGCTGCTGGCGTGCGTCGCGCTCAATCTGTGATTGACAGCGGGGCTGCCATGGACCGGATGCAACAACTGGTGGCGCTTTCGGCGCGGCTGGGTGGCGACCGTGACTGACCCGGCACCGAACAGCGACGTCCTGGCTCGTATTCTCGAACGGAAACGGTTGGAAGTCGCTGAGCGTATCGCGCGTGTGCCACTCGCGGAACTGCAAAGCCAAGCGCGGGATCTACCGTCATCGCGAGGTTTTGCGCGTGTTCTACAGGCCCGGGTGCGAGCGCGCGAAAGTGCGGTGATCGCTGAGGTGAAACGGGCCTCGCCGAGCCGCGGTTTGCTGCGGGCCAATTTTGATCCTGCCGCGATTGCCCGCAGCTATGAGCGAGGCGGTGCATCTTGTCTTTCGGTCTTGACGGACGCAGATTTCTTCAAGGGTAGTGAGGCCCATCTGGTCGCTGCCCGGGCAGCGTGTTCGTTGCCGGTGTTGCGCAAAGACTTCCTGGTGGATGCTTATCAAGTTTGGGAGGCACGTTGCCTGCAGGCTGATTGCGTGCTGCTGATTGTCGCCGCTTTGGATGATGAAATGCTCCGCCGATTGGCTGATTTGGCCACGATGCTGGGTCTCGATGTGCTGGTGGAGGTACATAATGCCGTGGAGTTGGAGCGAGCTCTGGCGCTCGATGCGACGCTGATCGGTATTAACAATCGTAACTTGCATACCTTCGAGACGAAGCTTTCGACCACCTGGGATTTATTGCCAGCCATACCGGAAGGCAAACTGGTGGTGACGGAAAGTGGCATTCACACTCGGGACGATGTGCTTGCCATGCGTCAGCGCGGCGTTTATGCCTTCCTGGTGGGCGAAGCGTTTATGCGGGCCGACGATCCGGGGCAGAAACTTGGCGAGTTGTTTTTCGACCGATCGGGTTGACCGTTCGGAGGAGCGCTGTGATGAAAGCAAGAATTAAGTGGGTTGAGCAAGTGACGTTTCTGGGTGAATCCGGCAGTGGCCATGCTGTGGTTATGGACGGTGCGCCAGATCACGGAGGCCGCGATCTCGGTCCTCGTCCCATGGAGATGTTGCTGCTTGGTATGGGCGGGTGCTCCGCTTTCGACGTGGTTCACATTCTCAAAAAATCCCGGCAGCTCATTGATGATTGCGAGGCGGAGATTACGGCCGAGCGCGCGGATACCGATCCCAAGGTCTTTACCAAAATACACATCCATTTTCGAGTCAGCGGTCGCGGCCTGAAAGAGCAGCACGTCAAGCGCGCCGTTCAGCTATCGGCGGAGAAATATTGCTCGGCTTCCATCATGCTCGGCAAGACTGCCGAAGTGACGCATGACTACGAGATTTGCCCCCCCTCGAAGGACTAAACAACTGCTCGACAGCTCGCGCGGAATGGCCTAAGATTTGCGCCCCCAAAAGGCCAAGCTGCATGTTTCGCCGCGACGGGTTTTTCATTTGTACCACGGTCTCTGTGTTTGGAGGACGACACGTTGGCGGTACCCTCGACCAAGTTGAAGCTGCACGGTTTCAACAACCTCACCAAGTCCCTGAGTTTCAATATTTACGATATCTGTTATGCGGGCACAGAGGGGCAGCAGCGGGAGTATATCGACTACATCGACGAGGCATACAACGCCGAGCGTCTGACCAATATCTTGACCGATGTGTCGGAAATCATTGGTGCGAATGTGCTAAATGTGGCCAGGCAGGACTACGACCCGCAGGGTGCGAGTGTCACGATGCTCATTGCCGAGCAGCCAGTGTACCCGGAGGATTCCGACAACAGCGAATCGCCAGGACCCTTATTGCCCGATGCCATCGTCGCCCACTTGGATAAGAGCCACATCACGGTTCACACCTATCCCGAGAGTCATCCGCATAAGAACATTAGCACCTTTCGGGCGGATATCGACGTGTCCACCTGCGGGGTGATTTCACCGCTTAAAGCGCTGAACTATCTCATTCACAGCTTCGAATCGGACATCGTTACCATCGATTATCGCGTGCGCGGGTTTACGCGTGATGTGCGCGGGCGCAAGCACTTTATCGATCATAAAATCAATTCGATTCAAAACTACTTGTCGGGCGACACCCGGGACCGATACCAGATTATCGACGTCAACGTCTATCAGGAGAACATCTTTCACACCAAGATGATGTTGCGTGATTTCAAGCTGGATAACTATCTATTCGGTATCGACGAAGATGAATTGGAACCCAAACAGCGCCGGATGATTGATGGCCTGTTGCGACATGAGATGGCGGAGATTTTCTACGGGCGCAATGTCAAAAGGGTTCGATAAGCGCGGCCGCGATTTGATCGCACCAAGGGTATTGCCGGAGCGTCGGTGTATCGCTAGACGTATTTGGCGCCTTGGGTCATGAGTTTCGAGACCCCGTTCATCAAGCGTTTCACCGGCCAGGGCAGTTCCCGTCCCCCTGCCCGGCGTGCCGTTTCCCCGTGATGTGCTTCTTCATGTTTCATTTGTTCGAGAATAGCCCGGGTTCGGCCGTCTTCGACCGGAAGTTCGTCCAGGTGCCGGTCGATATGCTCAATCACTTGGTTTTCTGTCTCAACGACAAAACCCAGGCTCCAGCGATCTCCGGCCAAGCCCGCCAGCATGCCGATACCTAACGACCCGAAATACCATGCCGGTGTGAGTCGGCTCGGTTTGTGTCCGAGTTCAGCCAGACGGCGTCGACACCAAATCAAATGAGCGTGCTCTTCCTGTGCGGCTTGCCGCAAGGTATCGCGGACATCGGCGTGGCGACTGACCAGTGCCTGTCCCTGGTATAGCGCTTGAGCACTGACCTCTCCGGCATGATTTACCCGCATCAATCCGGCGATGTGGCGGCACTGATCTTCGTCCAGTTCCGGCTCAGGAATGCCTTCGTCGGGGTGGCTGCCAACGGGCTCATCCGGGCTGGAAGCGATCGTCCTGACCGCTTGTTGCAGATCCATCAGGAACCGGTCTGCCAAGCTGTAGTGTCGTGGGTATGTCATGGCATCATTTTGGATGAGCCATCGTTGGCTCGCAAGGCGGTTCGTCCCGGTCGCACGCGCTTGCGGGGCAACGTATACTTACGCGCTGCGTTTTCAATTATTGACGATTCCTGGTGGCGCGAGATCTAATGCGCGCCTTTGCTAATAGAAGGAGTTTCTAATGCGTTTTTTCGCTCTGACTGTCGCCGCGTGTTTTTCAGCAGTGATGATGCCGGCAATGGCCCAAGAGGTGAGCGGTAATGCCCGCCTGGGGTACTTGGCCTCGTCCGGCAACGTAGATGAAACCAACCTCAGTGCAGAAGGTGAAATTGCATTTGATTTTCTGTCCTGGCGGCATCAGGCATCGGCTTCCGCGATCTTTTCCGAGGTGGAAGACGAAACGACCCGCGAACGATACACCGCAGGCGTGCAAAGCGACTATAAGTTAAGTGAGATCAGTTATCTCTTTGCGACCATCAATTTTGAAAAGGATCGCTTCAGTGGAATCGATCAACGTTTCTCCGAAGCGCTGGGTTATGGTCGGACGTTATACCAGACTGAGACCATAAAACTGGATGGTGAAATTGGTCCGGGTGCGCGCCAAACGCGTTACATCGAAGACGACGGCAGCATTCGTAAGGAAGACGAATTGATCGGTCGCGGTAAGATAAAGTTCGCTTGGCAGATCAGCGAGAATAACAGCTTCCGCGAAAAGCTGTTGGTTGAGGCGGGTGACCAAAATACCTTCGCAGAATCCGTCACGACCTTCCGATCGCAGATCAACAAACGTTTGTTCGTGGATCTTTCCTATACTATTAAGCACAACACCGATGTGCCCTCAGATCGCGAAAATACGGATCGTTATACGTCACTTTCGTTAGGTTACGAGTTGTGATGATGCCGCCCTTAAGGCGGTTTGGATAAGAGGCGGCCATGTCCTATTACAGTCACCATGTCTTTTTTTGTACCAATGTTCGCGAGGGCGACGACCGCCCCAGTTGTGGGCGTTGTGGTGCTGACGGCATGCGCGACTATGCGAAGCAGCGCATCAAGGAGCTGGGTATGGCCGGCCCAGGTGGGGTGCGGATCAATAAAGCGGGCTGTATGGACCGTTGTGAGGAAGGTCCCGTACTGGTTGTCTACCCGGAAGGGGTCTGGTACAGCTACGTCGATCAAGATGACGTCGATGAAATCATCGATGAACATTTGCGTAACGGCCGCATTGTGCGACGTTTGGAACTGTAGCTGAGATTGTTGTCTTCGCGGACTTGCTTTGGTGTGCCTCGTTTCTGTAGAATTTCGGCCCTTCGCCGCTGCCAACCTTGGGCGGCGGCGCAACCGGATATGGTGGGTAAGATCGGAGTCGCTGGGCAAAATGGCCCGGCGCGTCGACCGGCCCGGAGTCGAGATTGATGAAGACTTTTTCTGCGAAGCCCGAGAATGTGACGCAAGACTGGTATGTGGTTGACGCCACGGACAAAACCTTAGGTCGTTTGTCGACCGAGATTGCCCGTCGGCTGCGTGGCAAGCATAAGCCAGAATTCACACCACACGTAGACACGGGCGACCATATCATTGTCGTCAATGCAGCAAAGATACGTGTTACGGGCCGTAAGTTGAAGGACAAGATGTACTACCGGCACACCGGATACATCGGAAACATGAAGTCCATCAACTTGGAAAAACTGCTTGAGACCCATCCCGATCGCGCGATCACGACCGCGGTGAAGGGTATGATGCCGAAGAATCGTCTCGGGCGCGCGATGTTGAAAAAGCTGCGTGTTTACAACGGAGCCGACCATCCGCACGAGGCTCAACAGCCTCAAGCGCTTGAAATCGAAGCGTAACGGCGACCGGACTTAAGCACTTACACTATCCTAACGGAATCCATACATGGGCGATCAGCAGAAATATTTTGGTACCGGCCGGCGTAAAAGTTCCTGCGCGCGTGTTGCTCTCATGCCTGGGAGCGGCAAGGTCTTGGTAAATAGCAAGTCGCTGGATGACTATTTTGGCCGTGATACGGCCAGAATGGTTGTTCGTCAGCCCTTGGAGCTCATTGGCGTGACCGACAAGTTCGATGTGCGCGTCACGGTGAGAGGTGGGGGCACAACCGGTCAGGCCGGTGCGATTCGTCACGGTATCAGTCGTGCGCTGGTGAACTATGATGAAACGTTGAAAGCTGAGTTGCGAAGGGCGGGTTTCATTACGCGCGATGCTCGCCAAGTCGAACGGAAGAAAGTCGGCTTGCACAAAGCCCGTCGCGCGCCGCAGTTCTCGAAACGTTAATCGCAAGTCGGCTGGACCCCCGCGGGGCGCAATTGGCCTGAGCGCAAATTTTGGGGGATCGTCTAGCGGCAGGACAGCGGACTCTGACTCCGCTAACCTAGGTTCGAATCCTAGTCCCCCAGCCAAATTCGGGCGTTCGCGCCCGGTTTCTGGGCGGCATCGTCCCACCACAATCGACTTAGGGCGGTGTCGGTTTAGGGTTTCTGGGGAAAATTTCCTACTTGCCTGTGGGTGGGGCCGGACGGTTCGCCAATCTTCCAGTCGTCCCTATACCCCTTCCTGGGTAAACGGCTGTCTGGACGGTCGCTGATTGCCCGCATCCGTACAAACTCGAATTTAGTGCAACGCTAGAGACGCTGGCTAAAAAGCCGGTAAGGTATTTTGGTGATCCGTAGGCGCTTATTCTAGACCCTATGAACGAAACGGATCCTCCCGCTCATTTGATTTATGTCACGTGGTCTTGGCTTGCGCGCATCGTTTTGATGGGCGCGATTTTTGTGGCCGTATTATTGGTGATGGGCCGCGTACCGATCTGCGAGTGCGGTACGGTTCGGCTGTGGCACGGCGCGGTGATGAGTTCCGAGAACTCGCAGCACATTTCGGACTGGTATAGCTTCTCCCATATTATTCACGGCTTTTTGTTTTATTCATTGGTCACCGTTTTGGAGCGCATGAGCGGCAGGGCTTTTGCGCCCGGCGCCAAACTGGCATTGGCGCTGTTGCCCGAGATGGGCTGGGAGATTCTCGAGAACACAGACTACGTCATTAACCGCTACCGGGAAGCCACCATATCGCTGGACTACTATGGCGACAGCGTCCTCAACTCGGCAGCGGACGTGGGTTTTTGCGCCTTGGGGTTTATCTTGGCCAGCCGCTTACCCGTGGCGGTGACCATTGCCTTGGCGGTGGCTTTCGAGCTTTACGTCGGTTGGCAGATTCGGGATAACCTGACCTTGAACGTCATCATGTTGGTCTATCCGCTGGATGTGATCCAGCAGTGGCAGTCCGCACGCTAAGCTTTGTTCCTCCCCCGAGCCCGCGGGTCCTACTCGAGTTCGATGCGGTCGGTAATATTGTGAATCAGCGCCAGCACCAGGGCGAGATGTTCGCGCAGGTGACGTGTTAATAAGAAGTTTTCCCGCACGAACCCGTGGGCTTGGGTGCCCATGGATTTCAATTCGTCCGGCCGGTGGAAGAGGTAGCGGATGCGCAATGCCGCACCCTCGGGGGAGTTGACCAGAAAGCCGGTATGGTAGTTGACGACCTGCAGCCGAATACCCCCCGTGTCACCGCCGATCACCGGCTTGTGCTTCCACATGGCCTCGGTCACGGTGAGACCGAATCCTTCCCGTACTGATTTTTGCAGCACGATGTCCGAAGCTCGCTGAAGCGCATTTATCGTGCGATGGGCGTCTGGCGGTAAATCCAGAATGTGGACGTCGGGGTCGTTGTTCGCAGCATCGCGGATTTCTTGTAGGACACTCGCGCCTTCCGGGTCATCGGTGGCGCTTCCGCCGGCCAAAACCAGCTGCAGTGCAGGGATGAAACGTTTGCTCAGTCGGTAACTTTGCAGCACCCCCAGCGGATCTTTAAAACGATCGAAGCGCGAAATTTGTGAGATTAAAGGGCGCTCCGGGTCAATACCAAGCTGTTGATAGGTGGCGTTGATTTCATTCTGCGACAACTCGACGTTTTTGTCGGAAAGCGGATCGATGCTCGGTGGGATCAGGTATTGCGGGTGGGGAAGCGGCTGTGCAAATGATGCCAGTGAAAAAACGCTGGCATCGTAGTCGGTTACGAATTGTCGCAGCTTGCGCCAAACCGGCCGATGGGGGTGGCTCAGGTCGATATGGCATCGCCAGATCCATTTTCCCTTGCGGTTGGGGCACAGGCCGAGCAGTGGGGCGGGTTGCGGATCGTGAATGAACACGATATCAGCACTTTCCAGTTGCTCCCTTAAGCGTTCGGCATTGTCCTGGTTAATCCGCTGATAGGCTTCCCACAAGCGGTCTTTGATAAAAACCGCTTGGCCTTGCAAACCATTGTGTATGGATTTGGTGCACTGAAAAAAATCTTCTTCTCCGGAGATGACTTCCCAGCTGGCGTCGAGACCGAGTTCACGCATTAAGGGGATCAGCTTATGAAGAATCTCGGCGACCCCGCCCCCGGTGCGGGTTGAATTGACATGAACGATTTTCATGCCACGGAGGGACTCGGTCAGTTGGCGAAGATGCTCAATGACATCTTCGCCTGCCGCGGCGGCATAATCTTCGAGCACCGGCGTCATACTTCGGCTCCCTGATGGAAATAGTCGGCTGCGATTTCGCTTAGCTGCTCACGAAGCTCGGTCAAAGAGATGAAGTAGGGGTCGATACCCGCCAGCCGGCGGCGTAGCTCGTCATGTTCATCGCCCCACTGGCCCAGCCAAGCCGAGAAATCATCGGATCGGTCTTCGGTCCGACGGCCAGCGTCAATAAAATGATAGAACACGCTGCTGGCCGAAAGCCTGGGCAGGATATCTTTCAGCGCCTCGGGCTTTTCGATAGAGCGATGGGTGCGAAATACGATGATCTGTGAGCGAATGAATTCGAACTGACGATCCGGCGGCGTCCAGAACAGGATTCTTAATTCATCCAGCCGTTCTTCGATGGCATCGATTAACTCGCTTCGCAGGTGCTCCAGGTCGTCCGTTGCGGAAGGGTCGATGACGCCCAGTCGTTCGGCCAGCGTGCGGTCGTGAATCTCATGGCGGATCCACTCCGCGAAGTCATTGTTGTACTCGCGGCTTTCAAATCCCGGTCGAAGCAGTGCTCCCCAAAAGTGGAAGTAAATGCTGCTGCTGTCGACATTCAGCAAGCGGTCGCGCAACTCTTTGAGATTCTGTGCCCGGTTTCCAGTAGCGATAGAGATTAGCGCGCAGTCGCGAATCTCGAACGGTAAATAGGTTTCAGTCTGGGTTGTCATTGGACGCGTTCCTCCGCCGAACCATCGGTGGTACGTCAAGCAGTCAGGCGCTTAGAATGTCTCGATTCCGTCGGCTGCCGCCAGCAAAACGTGGTCGGCGGGGCGCAGCGCGAATAGGCCCACTGTCACCACCCCCGGCCAGTTGTTGAAGTCCCGCTCGGTAGAGATAGGCTCGGGAATCATCAACTGATGGACGTCCAGTATGTGGTTACCATTGTCCGTGATAAAGCCTTCCCGCCATTGCGGCCTCGCACCAAGAGCGACCAGCTTGCGGGCGATAAAACTCCGCGCCATGGGGATAACCTCGATCGGCAGCGGGAATTTGCCCAGTACGTCGACTTTCTTGGAGGCGTCAGCGATGCAGATGAAGCGTTCGCTGACCGCGGCAATAATCTTCTCCCGTGTCAGTGCTCCGCCTCCACCCTTGATCAGTTGGCGTCTTGGGTTGATCTCGTCCGCTCCATCAATATAGACCGGAATGCGATCGGCTTGGTTTAGATCGACGACCGGAATCCCGTAGCCGCGCAATCGCTCGGCACTGACTTCCGATGCAGCGACGGTACCCAGGATTCGGTTTTTCAGCGGCGAGGCTGCCAAGGCATCGATAAAGCAATCCACTGTGGACCCGCTGCCGATGCCCAGTAGTTCGTCCTCTACGACGTGACTCAGGGCGGCTTCGGCAACTTGTCGCTTGAGCGAGTCTTGTCCCACGGGTTCCTCCTGTTGGCGTGGGGGCGCCGGGTTCGAGCCCTGGCAAGTCTTATCGGGGGTCTTTGCACGTGTCTTTGCAAGCGACAAGCGAGCTGCTACGGTACCGGCCATGATCGACGACTATATCAAGAAAATCCTGACCGCGAACGTTTACGACGTGGCCGAGATTACGCCACTGGAGTTGGCGCCCAACCTGACAAAGCGGATCGAAAACCGGGTGTACCTCAAACGCGAGGATATGCAGCCCGTTTTTTCATTCAAACTTCGCGGCGCTTACAACAAGATGTCTCATCTCTCGCCGGACGCGTTGGCCAAGGGCGTGATCGCTGCTTCGGCCGGGAATCACGCGCAGGGTGTGGCTTTAGCAGCCCGTCGGCTTGGTGCGCGCGCCACCATTGTGATGCCTTGTACGACCCCCACGATCAAAGTGAATGCGGTCGCCCAGCTGGGGGCGCGCGTGATACTCCAAGGTGACAACTACGATCAGGCTTACGCTCATGCCATGCGCTTAGTGAGCGAGCGGGGTTACAGCTTCATCCATCCTTATGACGATCCGGACGTCATTGCGGGGCAGGGTACCGTGGGCATGGAAATGCTGCAGCAGCACAGCGGGGCGATTGATGCAGTCTTCGTCCCAGTCGGCGGTGGTGGTCTTATCGCAGGTATATCGCTCTATATCAAGTACCTGCATCCCGACATCAAGATTATCGGCGTTGAGCCAGTGGACACCCCCAGCATGTACGAGGCACTCGAAGCCGGGCGACGGATCCGCCTCTCCCGCGTCGGCTTGTTCGCCGATGGGGTGGCGGTGAGTCAGGTGGGGAAAGAGACCTTCCGTCTGGCCCAGCAATGCGTCGATGAAGTGGTTCTCGTGACTACGGACGAAATCTGCGCGGCAGTGCGCGATATCTATGAGGATACCCGGTCGATTGCGGAACCTGCCGGTGCTTTGGCGCTGGCAGGGTTAAAGCGCTATGCGGCCGACAATTCGTTGCAAGACGCTGCCCTGATCGCCGTGGTCAGCGGCGCCAACATGAATTTTGACCAGTTGCGCTACGTGGCCGAACGCACCGAGTTAGGTGAGCGGCGTGAGGCTCTGTTTGCAGTGACCATCAAAGAAAGACCGGGAAGTTTTCGCAAGTTTTGCCGTGATATCGGCCGGCGCGATATCACCGAGTTCAACTATCGATATTCGGATCCGAAATCAGCGCATGTTTTTGCTGGCGTTCGTCTGCATAAAGGGGATGACGAGCGCCATCTGTTGGTACGAAGGCTGCGCGATAAAGGCTACGAGGTCACCGACCTGACCGACAACGAGTTGGCTAAACTGCATGTTCGATTTCTGGTCGGTGGGCGGGCGCCCGAATTGCAAAACGAAGTGGTGTACCGCTTCGAGTTTCCCCAGCAACCCGGGGCCTTGTTGCAATTTTTGCAAGGAATCGGACAGCGCTGGAATATCACCATGTTTCACTACCGAAACCACGTCGCGGATTATGGGCGGGTGTTGATGGGATTGCAGGTGCCACCGGCAGAGCGCGAAGCCTGTCGCGCGTCGTTGGACGCCTTGGGCTTGGATTATCACGATGAGTCATCCAATCCCGCCTATGGATACTTTTTAGGTGGGGGGGGTTAGTAGCCGGTTGGGTATCGTGCGGTCAGGTTTTGGTTGGCAGCTGGAGAGGTCAGAAAGAAGATGCTCCGACTGGTCTTCGGTCAGAGCATTCGCAGGATATATCACGGTAGATCAGATGAGTAGTAACGCGCTTGCTCCGATACCCACCGCGCAGACGGACGCTATTTTGGCGGCGTTGATCAGACGGCGTTTTTGAGCGCCCTTTTTTACATGGTTGAGGAGGGAGTCGAAGTTGAAGTCGGCGACAGCATAACCGGCATGTTCCCCATTGTCCATATCCAATCGAATGGCCGCAGAGATGCAGTAGTCACAAGTTGCCATAGAGATGTATGGCTCGGTAATCACCAGCTGCGATTGCTCTTTGGCTTGCTGGTAGTAGGGTCGCCGGCTCCGGTCGCGTCCACGGTGGTTGGCCACACGCTGAACCACGAGATTCCGGTCGACTGTAATGTTTTCGCTGCGTTGAATTCCCTGTTCATCGAGTGTGTAGAGCAACTCGATGAAAGGGTATGAGGCAACCAATTGCCGCATGGCATTCTGGAGTGCCGTGTCGTTGTCTCGCAACGCCGCACCTTGCGTCTGGAGTGGTGCCATCAAGTCCGTGACAGTCGCCTGAATTTGTTGGCGGTTGTCTTCGAAAAGACGAATTGTTTCGCGTTTTTCGCCAATGTAGACGGGTACTTGACCGCTGAGTTTCAGTAGCGTTTGGTTCCAGTTTCCGGTTTGCAGGCGAACAATCATGGTGACCATTTCCGCTGTAATTTTAGATGAATCAACTTGCCTTACCTTTAAGCAAAACTTGTGCCGACTACGTGGGTTTCAGAAAACAATGACTTAGAGGGTTTCTGGCCCGCTTTTGGCACTAAGGCGGTGCGATGTCCGTCCGTATGTTGTCGCTGCGCGTCACCCCGGTGCAGGGGTGTCATTCCAAGGAAAGTATGAATTCCCACTCCACATCGGAGACCGGCATGACTGAAAGCCGATTGCCCTTCCGAACCAGGGCCATCTCGTGTAGCTCCGGGTGGGCTTTTAGCTCCTGAAGCGTAATGGTTCGCTCTAGATGGCGTTCGTAGCGCACATCGACCATAAACCAACGAGGTTGGTCGGTGGTGCTTTTAGGGTCGTAGTAGGGGGAGTCGGGGTTTTGGGCGGTATGGTCCGGATACCCTTCCTTGACAATCCGTGCGATGCCCACAATGCCGGGTGTGGGGCAGTTCGAGTGGTAAATGAATGCGCCGTCACCCACTCGCATTTGGTCTCGCATCATGTTGCGGGCTTGATAGTTCCGTACACCATCCCACGGTTCGACATCAGCCGCTTTTAGGTCGTCGATGCTAAAAGTGGATGGTTCGGTTTTCATAAGCCAATAAGCCATGGCGCTGGTTAATCCTGATTTCAAATGGTGAGTCGAATGTTGGGTTATTTGTACCGCGCCGTGTCAGCCAGGGTGCCGTAAACAGCGTGGTCGGTGACGACGCCGTCCAACATGACGTCCCACGGCTGCACGGGTAATGCCTCAACCCGCTGGAAATCGTACGCGATTCCGATCAGTTTCGGGTGCTTCCAACGGGCGCGATGACGGAGAAAGGCGAAGCTCCGGTCGTAGAATCCGCCGCCCATGCCAAGACGAGCGCCGGCACCGTCAAATGCCACAAGCGGCGTGAGGACAACGTCGAGAAATCTTGGGTCCGCCTGACAACGCGGCCGCGGAGCCGGCTCCGGGATACCGTAGTGGTTCGGTTGCAGCGGATCATTGGGCCGGTAGCGGTAAAAATGCATCCGAGGGCTGGTGCCCCGGGTCAATACCGGGAGGTACGTCTCAACGCGGCGTCGCCAAGCCCAATGCAGGATCTCGCCGGGGCTGATCTCGCCGTCGGCGGCGATGAACAAACCGATCCGTCGGGCCTGCCGCCAGGCAGGAAGGTGGATCAAACGCTTGGTCATTTGGCTCGCGCGGCTCGCTCGGTCATGGGGGGCCAGCGCACGGCGCCGCCGCCGGATCTCACGCCGGAGTTCGCGCTTGTCACTAATCGATGGCGAGTGGGTCACTGAGAAAACCGGCGGGGAGGGGGTGTCGGATCGAGCCGTGTCATGAATGCTTTATCGGTAAGCGTTACATTGAGCCGTTTATGAGAGACGCCTCCCGCCTGTGTCGTAAGTCACCTTCGACCTTGAACCGGAGGTTCAAGTGGGTCCGGCCTACGGGTCTTTAGGCTCTCCGCTCGTGCGCGGATATGCACACCGACTCGTCACGCCCGGTCCCTGGGTACGAATTTAGGCTCAAGGGTACTACCCGATGTCTTTCGAACACTGCAGGAGGCGTCAAACCTTTACCTCGAAGCCGCGGGCTCTGCCGCAGGCTCCGATTTGCTTGCTCGTCGTTGCGCTCCAAAACGCGTCGCTACTGCTCAAGAGAACTGTCGTCCAGAACTGCATCCAGCTTTAATCGGAGTGATCGCAAACGTGATTCGATCTCGTCCTTGGAGTGCTGTTCTTGTCCCTGGACCAGAAGATCGTTGGTGATGTTCAATGCCGCCATCACGGCGATTCGATCCATGCCCACTACTTTACCGCTGTCGCGGATTTTTCGCATCTTTTTGTCCAGGTAGTCCGCGCACTCGATGAGCGCTGCGCGTTCGTTTTCCGGGCAGGCGACCTGATAGGTTTTATCGAGGATGTGGACCGATAAGGAAACGACTTTTCCGGCAGCGGGCTGATGTTCCATCAGGTATGATGCTCCATGGATTTCAAACGGGAAACCATGGCTTCAACGCGGCTTCTGACCACTTCGTTTTTTTGGATAAGCAATGCCCGCTCCTGGTTGATCTGGTCAAGCCGTTGTCGCAATGAGTTATTTTCTTCCCGTAATTGGTGGCATCGGCGAAGCAACTCGTCGATACGTTGTTCCAGTTTTTCCAGTTCGGATTCGGACATGGCGTTCGTGACCCACGGTGAGTAACTCGGTCGCTTATCGGTTTGCTTCGGCCGGATAAAACCGGATATGACATTGTGAACGTGACAGCCCCTAAATATAGAACGCCGCTTAGAGGTTGGCAAACACTCACGGACGACAAGGATGTGGGACAGAAGATCCGCCTCAGAATGCGGGATGTTTGAATGAGTCGCGAGAACAAAATGACGGACTACGAAGCTCTGGCAGACGACCTGATCGATGCGCGATTGTCCATGGGGCCGGCGGAACTCCACGGGCATCTTTGTGGTTGGATCATTGGTCGAGGCCCTATGGCCGAGCAAGGGGGGTGGTTGCATGACGTCGTTTTGCAAGCGCTGCCCGGCGGTGTTGATGAGTCGGCGCTGCCCGCAGCGGTGGGTGCGATGTGGCAAGATGCCCTCTACGCTTTGGCCGAAGGTCCTTTGACATTCCAGCTGCTACAGCCTGGAGATACTGAGTCGATTGAACAGCGCCTGTCGGCGTTAACGGAATGGTGTGAGGGTTTTTTGCTGGGTTTGGTGGCGGGCAGTGTCAATGGTGTGTCGACGTTCTCGGAGGACTCTCGCGAGTTCGTTGAGGATTTGGTCGAGATCTCCCGAGCACATCGGGGTGATGAGGATGACGAGACGGCCGAATTCGCGTTTACCGAGCTATATGAATTCGTGCGGGTGGGTGTGCTCTTAATGTTTGAAGAAGTCGTGGCGCGGGCGCAACAGCCAGCGGCTCCGCGTGGGGGAGAGCGCTCCAAATGACGTCTAAGGAGATCGTACGCCGTCGTACGCAGTTGGCGGAAATGATGGGCCCGGGCACCATTGCGATTGTCCCCGCGGCAAGTGAACGGTTGCGAAACCGCGACGTGCACTATCCGTTCCGTCAGGACAGCGACTTTTTCTATCTGACCGGCTTTCCGGAACCCGATGCGGTGGCGGTGATCGCGCCGGGGCGTAAACAAGGCGAGTATGTGTTGTTCTGCCGAGACCGCGACCCGGAAAAAGAGGTCTGGGACGGTTATCGGGCAGGACCTGAAGGCGCCTGTCGGGACTATGGGGCCGATGACGCATTCCCGATCGAAGACATCGACGACATTTTGCCCAGCATGCTCGAGCGGACAGAGCGTGTGTACTACACCATGGGAACCCATGGTTCGTTTGACCAACGTTTGATCGGCTGGCTCAATCGTCTGCGGCAACAGGCTCGGGCAGGCGTCCATATCCCGTGGGAGTTGGTCTCGTTGGAGCACTTGTTACACGAGATGCGGCTTTTCAAAGGGCGCGCTGAGCTCTCTTTAATGCGAAAGGCGGGGAAACTGGCTGCCCGTACTCACCGGCAGGCGATGCAACGATGCCGGCCTGGGATGTTCGAGTACGAACTGGCAGCCGAGTACACCTATGAGTTTGCCAAGCAGGGCTGTGAGCATGCTTATCCGCCCATCGTCGGCGCCGGCGGCAACGGGTGTGTCTTGCATTACATTGAGAACTCGTCGCAGATGAAAGACGGTGAGTTGGTGCTGGTTGATGCGGGGGCGGAGCTGAATCACTATGCCTCGGACATCACGCGTACGTTTCCCGTTGGCGGGCGTTTTAGCGACGTTCAACGCGCCGTGTATGAAATCGTCTTGGCCGCTCAGCAGGCGGCAATCGATGCCGTGGTTCCGGGGTGCAACTGGAACCAACCCCACGAAGCGGCTGTTCAAGTACTGTGTCAAGGCTTGGTGGATCTGGGTGTGCTGAAGGCTCCTGTGGAACAGGTGATCGAATCTCAGGCGTATCGGCGGTACTACATGCATCGAACGGGCCATTGGCTGGGGATGGATGTGCACGATGTGGGGGATTACAAGGTCGGAGATCAATGGCGGGCACTGGAGCCCGGAATGGTCCTGACGGTGGAGCCGGGTTTATATCTCCGTGCCTCGGACGACCTTGACCCGAAGTGGCACAATATCGGAATTCGGATTGAGGACGATGTTTTGGTGACCCGCAACGGTCCAGAGGTATTGACCCGGGACGCGCCAAAATCAATTGTCGAGATCGAGTCGGTGATGGCTCGGTGAACGTGCCCACACTGCGACCGGATTCCATGCGACGTCATCCCGATCGCTTCGACGTGTTGATCGTCGGTGGCGGCATGGTGGGTAGCAGCCTGGCCTGTGCCCTTGCCGATCTGCCTTTGGCGGTCGGTTTGGTTGAAGCCATGCCGTTTGGGCGGTTCGGAGAGCCTGGTTATGACGATCGCAACACAGCGCTGTCTTATGCCACGGTGAATGTCTTCAAGACCCTCGGCGTCTGGTCAGCTCTGGCGCCGGAGGCCACGCCGATTCGGCATATTCATGTATCGCAAAAGGGCCGTATGGCGGCCACTCGGCTGCATGCCGATGCGCTGCGGGTGGAGGCCTTGGGGTATGTGGTGCCCAATCGGGCGTTGATGGCGGCCCTGTTCGAGCGGATGGGACGGATCGGTAACCTGACTCTGATCAATCCTGCTCGCGTCACCAAGGCGGCGCAGGATGGTGACCGGATGCGGGTTGAGGTCAGCGCGGGCGACCAGATACGCCAACTGGAAGCGAATTTGCTGGTGATCGCCGATGGCACCCAATCGCCTGTTCGTTCTATGTTACAAATTGGGGTCGACCGTCGGGACTACGGGCAAACGGCCATCATTGCCAATGTCTCAACCGAACGGCCTCATCGCAATTGGGCCTATGAGCGATTCACCGAAGACGGTCCGCTGGCGTTATTGCCTTTGGGTGAGCGCAATGCGCTGGTCTGGACGGTGCCCTCCATAGCCGCCGAAATCGTATCGACCATGGAAGATACCGTATTCCTCGCCGAGTTGGAGCGTCGGTTTTCCCGTCGTTTGGGACGATTCACGAAGGTGGGGCGGCGGCAGTCTTACCCGTTGGTGCTGACCCAAGCCCGCCGGATGGTGGACGGGCGGGCCGTTTTGTTGGGTAATGCGGCACATACCATTCATCCGGTGGCGGGGCAGGGTTTCAATTTGGCGTTGCGGGAGGTTGCCATTCTGGCCGATGTGCTATCGCTCGCGCCGGATGTTGGCGACAAGGCGGTGCTGGAGCAATTTATGGAGAATTGTCGCGGGCACCAGCGGGCGTTAATGACATTTACCGACGCACTACCGCGACTGTTTTCGGCGGGCTTGCCCGGACTGGCCGGTGTCCGCGGCTTGGGGCTGCTCGGCCTGGATTTGTGGGGTGGAGGCAAGGCGGAGTTTGCGCGCTGGTCCATGGGGATCGGCGCGGATATGCCCGCCCTTTCACGGGGGCAGGCCGTGAGGAGCGGTAGCTGATGGGGATCGGGGGTCGCGACGCCAAGCCCAGTTGCGATGTCATCATCGTGGGCGCGGGAATGGTGGGGGCTGCATTGGCCTGTGCGTTGGGGCGCTTGGAACTGGACGTGATCGTTCTCGAGGATCGCCCGCCGCCCCCCTACGATCCGGCAGCGCCTCTGGATATTCGGGTTTCGGCCATTTCGGTTGCCAGCGAACGGGTATTCACCCGGTTGGGCGTTTGGGAAACGCTTCCCGCGCAACGACTGTGTCCCTACTCGCGTATGTTTGTCTGGGAAGACGATGGATCGATCCGGTTTGATGCGGCGGAAGTCCCCTGGTCCCACCTTGGTACCATTGTCGAAAACAGTTTGCTGCAAGCGTTTACCTTGGCTCGTCTGCGGGACTTTCCGAATGTTCAGCTGCGCAGCCCGGCGCGGGCTGCAGCGCTCCATGCGCATCGCGATTGCGCGGAGCTCGAGCTGGCGGGCGGTGAACGTCTGACAACCCGTTTGGTGATTGGAGCCGACGGAACGCATTCTCCGCTGCGGGAGATGGCCGGTATTCCCACTTACGGCTACAGCTACAATCAAAGCGCCATCGTTTGTGCCATTGATACCGAAAAACCGCACCAGTACACTGCATGGCAACATTTCTTGCCCGACGGGCCGTTGGCTTTCCTGCCGCTAGCGGACGGTCGCTGCTCGGTGGTTTGGTCCAATACCACCGACGCCGCGCAACGCATACTCGAGATGGACGACCCGGCCTTCCTCCGGGTTATCGAGGATGCCAGCGGTGGCATCCTGGGCGGGATGAAAGCATGTGGTCCGCGGGCGAGCTTTCCGCTTCGTTTTCGTCACGCAGCGAGTTATGTCGGTCCGCGAATGGCATTGATCGGTGATGCGGCGCACACCATTCACCCACTGGCGGGTCAGGGTGCAAACCTTGGGTTCATGGACGTTGCGGCTTTGGTTGAATCCATATCGCGGGCGCTTAAGCGAGGGCAGGATTTGGCAGACCCGGCTGTGCTATCACGTTTTCAGCGGTGGCGGCGAGGCGATAATCTACTGATGTCGGGTGTGGTCGGCGGGTTTAAATCGCTGTTCGGTGCAGCCAATCCGATGTTGCATTTTGCCCGCAACAAAGGGATGGGAACGCTGAATCAAATGACGCCTTTAAAGCGTCTCGTTGTCGAGCGCGCCATTGGCCTTCGCGGAGATTTGCAGGGACTTGCGCGACCGTGAGCCGGGCCCGTTCTCGGGCCGAGGTCGCCACATACGAGATATTCCCAAGTTAAGGAGCAAGAATTTTGGGGAATCGAACGGCGCTCTATGAAGCCCACGTGGCTTTGGGCGCGAAGATGGTGGATTTCGGCGGCTGGGATATGCCGCTGCACTACGGCAGTCAGATCAATGAGCATCACCAGGTCCGTAAGGCTGCCGGCGTGTTTGACGTGTCTCACATGGCCGTGGTCGATGTGGAAGGCGGGGAAGCCGAGACGTTTCTGCGTCGTTTGTTGGCGAACGACGTAGCGCGACTCCGCTTGCCGGGTAAAGCCTTGTACAGTTGCATGTTGAACGCGCAGGGTGGCGTGGCCGACGATCTGATCGTCTACTTCCGGGGTGCCGGGCGTTATCGCTTAGTGGTTAACGCAGCGACGCGTGATACCGACCTCTCGTGGATGGCGGAGCACGCTGAAGGTTTCGAGGTGAAGCTGACGCCCCGCGACGAACTAGCCATGCTGGCGGTTCAGGGTCCCCAGGCGGTTGGTCGTCTGATGCAGGTCCTGCCTCCGGAGATTTGTTCCCGTGCGTCCGAGTTGGAGCCATTTTTTTCGCTGGAAGCGGATGATCTGTTTATCAGTCGAACGGGCTACACCGGTGAAGACGGTTTTGAGATTATTCTGCCTGCCGACGGATCCAAGGCGCTATGGGAGCGGCTTCTCTCAGCCGGTTATGCGCCATGTGGTTTGGGCGCGCGCGACACGCTTCGGCTGGAAGCAGGAATGAATCTGTATGGCTGCGACATGGATCAGAAAACCACGCCGTTGGAGTCCGGTTTGGCCTGGACCATCGCCTGGGATCCGGAAACACGCGATTTCATCGGTCGCAGCGCATTGGAACGCAGCGCGCGTACGCTTAAACAAGTGGGTTTGATTTTGGAAGGACGAGGCGTGCTCCGCAGCCATCAACGGGTGGTCGTTCCCGACATCGGTGATGGTGAAATCACCAGCGGTACCTACTCGCCGACCCTTAAGCGCGCGATCGCCCTCGCCCGCGTTCCGGTGGAGACCGGCCACCGATGTTTGGTCGAGATGCGTGGAAAATTGTTGCCGGCGAGGGTTGTTAAACCTCCCTTTGTACGTCATGGCAAAATTCGAGTTGCCTGGGATTCTTAAACCATTGGGGTGGTTGGACCGCACTCGGATGGCGGTCGAATCGAGGGTTGGGAGCGAATGAGAATGGAGAAAAGCTGAATGAGCCTCATTCCAGATAATCTCAAATATGCGGCGAGCCACGAATGGGCCCGTTTGGATGGCGATGGAACCGTGGTGATCGGAATCACGGACCATGCCCAGGACGCGTTGGGTGATCTCGTCTTTGTAGAACTGCCCGAGGTGGGCCGCGATGTCAGCGCAGGAGAGGCTTGCGCAGTGGTCGAATCGGTCAAGGCGGCGTCGGATATTTACGCGCCCATCGCAGGTAAAGTTCACGCCGTTAATGAAGCCTTGGTGGATAATCCGGAACTGGTGAACGAGGATTGCTACGAGCGCGGTTGGATTTTTCGGATCTCGCCTGCCAACGTGGAATCTTTGTCCGGCTTGTTGGATGCCGCAGGCTATCGTGACACGTTGGCTGCCGGGAGCGATTAGCCGGATTGTGTTTGTGAATCACCTCCGCTCCTCCAGTGTGACGTCTTATAGCGTTTGACGGTCTGACCGATGCCATTTATTCCCCACACACAATCCGACATACAAGAGATGCTCGCACAGATCGGGGTATCGGATATCGAAGCGCTCTTCGATGAGATACCCGGGAATCTTCGGGTCGGCGATTTGAATAACATCCCGCCCGGCTTGCTGGAAATGCAGGTGACGCGGTTGATGCATGCTCGCGCCGCACAGGACACCCCCGGAATTTGCTTCATCGGTGCCGGTGCCTACGATCATCACGTACCCGCCGCCGTGTGGCAAATCGCGACGCGCGGTGAGTTTTACAGTGCTTACACGCCCTATCAAGCGGAAGCCAGTCAGGGCACGTTGCAGGTCATCTTTGAATATCAGTCGATGATGACGGCGCTGTTGGCCATGGATGTGTCCAACGCGTCGCTTTACGACGGTGCCTCTGCACTGGCCGAAGCCGTGCTGATGGCGGTTCGGGCGCATCGTCTTAAAGACGCCCGTGTGTTGGTCCCAACCAGCGTTCATCCCTACTATCGGCAGGTCGTGCAGACGATCGTCACGCCACAAGGGATTGAAGTCGTCGAAATCGAAGTCGATCGCGAAACCGGTCGTCTGCTGCCTGGCGAATTATCGGAATACGATAGCGAAGACATCGCGGCATTGGTGATTCCTCAGCCCAACTTTTTTGGTGTGCTCGAGGACGTGGATGCGCTGACCGATTGGGTGCACGAGCGCCGCGGCTTGGCCATCGCCCTGGTGAATCCATTAGCCTGTTCGGTGCTCAAGCCGCCGGGCGAGTGGGGAAGGGGCAAAGCGGGTGCCGATATTGCCTGCGGCGACGGTCAACCCCTCGGGGTGCCGATGGCTGGCGGCGGGCCCTACTACGGCTTTTTGTGTTGTACACAATCTTTGGTGCGGCAAATGCCGGGTCGTATCGTAGGGCGAACGGTTGATCGAGACGGTCGCACTGGCTATACGCTGACGTTGCAACCCCGTGAACAACACATCCGCCGCTCCAAAGCCACCTCCAATATTTGTACCAATCAAGGTCTGATCGTAACGGCCTCGACCATTCATATGGCGCTGATGGGTGCCGACGGTTTGGCCGGAGTCGCCAGCGCGTGCCATGCCAATAGCCGGGATTTGCGAACACGCTTGACTGCTCTGTCCGGTGTGGAGAGCGTGTTTGACACGCCGTTTTTCCATGAATTTGTCTTGCGTTTGGATAGGCCGGTGGAGCCGGTGATCCGCGCCATGGCGGACCAGGGCATTCTGGCAGGCTTCGCCTTGGGGGGGGATTACCCGTGGTTAACCAATGCACTGTTGGTTTGCGCGACGGAACAACGAACCGCAGGGGACATGGAACAGTACGCGGATGCGTTGCAGCACGTATTGGCAGCCGGCTGATGCACCCGGGCGCACGGAATCGGATTTACGATACGGCGGACACTTGGAAATGGTTTTAAACGGCAAGTCGGATGACGCATGTTGATATTTGAATCAGGCCGCCCAGGCCGCCGTGCCAGTGTTCAGGCGCCTGCGGCGACGTCATTGGATGACATTCCAGAAGCGCTTCGACGTGAGGCGCCAGCGCGCTTACCTCAAGTGTCGGAAATGCAGGTGGTTCGGCACTATACGCGCCTTTCGCAGAAAAACTTTTCCATTGATACCCAGTTTTATCCGCTGGGGTCGTGCACCATGAAGTACAACCCTCGGGCATGTAACAGCTTGGCGATGCTTCCCGCGTTTTTGGCTCGGCATCCGTTGGCGCCTGCTCAGAACGGACAAGGTTTTCTGTCTTGCCTGTATGAATTGCAGGAGATACTGCAAGAAGTGACCGGCATGCGCGCGGTTACGCTGACACCCATGGCGGGCGCTCAGGGCGAATTTGCAGGGATGGCCATGATCCGGGCCTACCATCGGGCACGAGGCGACGATGCCCGCACTGAAGTGTTGGTTCCGGACGCGGCTCACGGGACCAATCCGGCCACTGCAGTCATGTGTGGGTTCGTGGTGAAAGAAGTGCCCACACAGCCGAATGGTGATGTGGATTTAACCGCACTTCGGGCTTTGGTGGGACCCAATACGGCCGGCATCATGTTGACCAACCCATCGACTCTTGGAGTTTTTGAGCGCCATATCGGCGAGATTTCCCAGATCGTTCACGACGCCGGCGGTCTGCTCTACTACGACGGCGCCAATCTCAATGCGATTTTGGGCAAGGCCCGGCCCGGCGATATGGGTTTTGATGTGGTTCACGTGAATCTGCACAAGACATTCGCCACGCCACATGGTGGCGGTGGACCAGGAGCCGGCGCCGTGGGTGTGGCGGAACGGCTTTTGCCTTATCTGCCGACTCCGTATGTGATGCGCTCGAAGGATGATGGAGCCTTTCGCTGGACGGACGAGTCGGATTGTCCCCAAAGCATCGGTCGCCTTTCCACGTTTATGGGTAATGCGGGCGTTCTGCTTCGAGCTTATGTCTATGCCCGCATGCTGGGGCGTGAGGGGATGCCACGGGTCGCAGAGTTCGCGACGCTCAATGCCAATTATTTGATGTCTCGTTTAGCACAGGTTGGATTCAAGCTCGGGGTCGGTGAACGTCGCGCCAGTCACGAATTCACATTGACCTTGAAGCCCTTGGTCGATCACTTCGGTGTGACCGCGTTAGATGTGGCAAAACGGCTGTTGGACTTCGGGTTTCACGCTCCGACGGTCTATTTCCCTCTCATCGTTCCCGAATGTTTTCTCATTGAGCCGACCGAAACGGAGGCTAAAGAAGATTTGGATGCATTGGTGGACGCCTTGGCGGTCATTCTGGCGGAAGCGCGATCTGATCCTCAGCGTGTTAAAACAGCCCCTCACGGATTGCCTGTTGGTCGGCTGGACGAGGTTCGAGCGGCGAAGCAGCTCGAGTTGAAATGGCAACCCGAAGGCAAAAGCCATTATCGATAGTCTCAGACAAGGAAGCGAGTCATGTCGGCATTGATTTGCGGCTCCATTGCCTACGACACCATCATGGTGTTTCCGGAGCGTTTCAAAGACCATATTCTTCCCGACAAAGTCCACATGTTGAACGTGGCGTTTTTAGTTCCCCAGTTACGGAAGGAATTCGGCGGTTGTGCCGGCAATATCGCCTACAATCTGCGGTTGCTCGGGGGTGAGGGCCATCCGATGGGCACCGTTGGTGAAGATTTCGGCCCCTACGCGAACTGGTTGGGCCAGTGCGGGATCGATCCACGCTATATCGCGACCGTTCCCGACACCTACACGGCACAGGCATATATCACCACCGACCAAGATGATAACCAAATCACGGCCTTTCACCCGGGCGCTATGAATGAATCTCACCGGAACCGGGTACCAACCGGTGAGGGGATCCGCTTGGGCGTGGTGGCTCCTGACGGCCGACAGGGGATGGTGGAGCATGCCCAGCAATTCGCCGAGGCTGACATCCCTTTTCTCTTCGACCCGGGGCAAGGCCTGCCGATGTTCGATGGCGAAGAATTGAAAGCGTTTGTGGAGCAGGCGTCGTGGGTGGCTGTGAACGAGTACGAAGCGGCGTTGCTGGAACAGCGGACCGGGCATTCCCTCGCCCAGCTGGCCGAGAGGGTTCAGGCGCTGATTGTAACCTACGGCGCCAAAGGATCGGAGATACTCACACAAGGGAAACGAATTGAAATTCCCGCTGTCAAACCCGAAAGAGTCGCCGATCCGACGGGGTGTGGAGATGCGTATCGGGCCGGTTTGATATACGGCTTGCTCAACGAGTTAGACTGGGAAATTACCGGTCGGATAGCGGCATATCTTGGTGCCATTAAAGTTGCTCACAACGGAACCCAGAACCACCGATTCGGGTCCGATTGGTTTTTCGAACAATTCGAAGCGGAGTTTGGCATTCGACTTGCATCAATCTAGTGTGGCAGACGGTCGATTGACCGAATCGCCGGAGGAGAGATTAAAACCAAATTCAACGATTCAAAGACTCAGTGCGATCATTAACCTGTTGAATCTAATTATTATTAAAGTTT